>JAEUNS010000132.1 GCA_016790005.1 Zoogloeaceae bacterium | reverse complement strand
CTTGTTTCGCCTCACACCGGCCGGTCTTGCTCAGCGCAGGTGATGCACGGGTGCCTTGGCGTAAACCGGGGTCGGAATACCTTCCATGCGCGCCTTCAACTGCAGCGACAAAAACTGCGAGTAGTGGCGGCTCTGGTGAAGGTTGCCGCCATGAATCCATAGATGCGGCACCTGGGTGGGCTTCCACATGTTGCGCAATTCACCCTCCCACGGCCCCGGGTCCTTGGGCGTGTCCGAGCCCAGGCCCCATACCTTGCCTACCCGGTCCGCGACTTCCGGCGAGATCAGATCGGCCAGCCAGTTGTTCATAGAACCATAGCCGGTGGCGTAAACGATCAGATCGGCGGGCAGTTCGGTGCCATCGCTGAGCACCACCGAATGCGGTTTGATCTCCTTGATGTTCACGCCGCTCTTGAGCTTGATGCTGCCGTTGGCGACCAGTTCGCTGGCACCGACGTCGATGTAATAGCCCGAGCCGCGACGCAGATACTTCATGAACAGGCCCGACCCATCCACCCCGAAGTCAAGCATGAAACCGGCCTTCTCGAGGCGCGAATACAAATCTGCCTCGCGCCGCTTCATCTCGTCGTACACCGGGATGTGGAAGGTGTGCATGATCTTGTAGGGCACCGAGGCAAACACCAGATCGCCGGTGTGATGGTCGATGCCGTTCTTCACCGCCTGCTCGCTATAAAGCCCACCCAGCGCAAGATCCATCAGGGCGGCAGACGGGGCGATATGGGTCGACGAGCGCTGGATCATCGTGACGTCGGCACCGTTCTCCCACAGCGCGGCGCAGATGTCGTGCGCCGAGTTGTTCGAGCCCAGCACCACGCACTTCTTGCCACGATAGGCTTCCGGCCCGGGGTGCTTGCTGGAGTGGTGCTGATCGCCCTCGAAAGTCTCGGCACCCTTGATCTTCGGCACATTGGCATAACCCGACACTCCCAGCGCGATCACCAGCTCGGAAGGCTCCAGCACCACTTCCTGCCCGTCGCGATCGACGGTGACTTTCCAGCGCTGGGCAGCTTCGTCCCATTCACAACGCTTGGCGGTGGTGGAGCCCCAGTAGTTGAGCTCCATGACCTTGGTGTACATCTCCAGCCAGTCGCCGATCTTGTCCTTGGGCGCAAACACCGGCCAGTCGTCCGGAAAAGGCATGTAGGGCAGATGGTCGTACCACACCGGATCGTGCAGACACAGGCTCTTGTAACGGTTGCGCCAGCTGTCGCCGGGGCGCTTGTTCTTTTCGATAATGATGGTCGGCACCCCCAGCCGGCGCAGCCGCGCCCCGAGGATGATGCCGCCCTGCCCGCCACCGATGATGACCGTGTAAGGCTGTTTGGTGTAGCCAAGGCTCGCCTCCTCTTCAGCCCGCGCCTCGGCCCAGGTCTTGCGACCACCGGGCTTCGCAACATGCTCGGTGCCAAGGATGCGGTTATCGCCCCTCTTCTCTTCATGCCCTTTCAGCTCGACCATGGTCGTCAGCAGCGTCCAGCACTTGCCGCCCTTCAGCCGCAGGTGACCACGCCCGCGGGCCACGCCGGTCTCGAAGGTGAACCAGGCCTCGACCACACCGCCCGCCTCGTGCGCCTCGCCGGCCACCGCCCAGTTCGAGGGCCCGACGCTGGTCAGGCTGCTTTCAAGCATCGCCCGGATCTTGTCCGGGGCGTCCATGGTGGTGATGTTCCAGGTAAAGGACACCAGGTCGCGCCAGTAGCACTCGGCGCCGAAATGATCCACGGCGGCATTGATGTCGCCACGCGCCAGCGCATCACCGAACGAGCTCAACCATGCGCTCGCCTGCTGGGTGGGGGTGATCACGGTTTCAGTCATGCTTTCGTCTCCTTGGTATTCTGCAGCCGGTATGTTCCGGTGCAGGGAGATGAGCAAGCGACGTGCCCGCGATCAGAGCGAGCGATCAACACCCGCTGCAGCCCCAGCAAGGCGTTGTTTATAAGACGCTATCCCAATTTCCCTAAAGACGCTGAGCACCAGGCGAAGTGTCCCGGCCAGTATCACAGAGAGACAACTGTAACAGGCGCCGGTGTGACACATGTAGCGTCGACGAGCGAATGCTCAGCTCGTCATCGATCGATCGATCGCGGCCCCGGCCACACCGAGGCCATTCAGGCCGGTATCACCGCCGTCACTTCGATCTCGACCTTGGCCTCGTCCTCGACCAGATCGGCAACCTGCACCGCCGTCATCGCCGGGTAGTTCTTGCCCATCACGTCGCGATAGACCGAGCCGATCTCCTTCAGCCGAGCGACGTATTCCTTCTTGTCTTCCAGGTACCAGGTCATACGCACGATGTGCTCGGGACCACCACCCGCGACGCGCACCACGTCGACCGAGTTCTGCAGGGCCTGGCGGATCTGCTCGACCAGGTCGTCGCTCTCGAACTTGCAGTCTCCATTCCAGCCGATCTGACCCCCAACGTAGATCTGGCGACCCGTCGCCTCGATGCCGTTCGAGTAGCCACGCGGCTTTGCCCAGCCTTCCGGTTGCAGCGTCTTGTTCATTGTTCTCTCTCCTTGAAGCGTGTGATGGCGCGGACCACGTCGTCCGGCCAGGGAATAGCCCTGTGGGTTTCAAGCGAGGTCGCGACCAATACCTGACGCGCCCGCATTCTTGCAGTCTCGTCGCCGATCACGATATGGCGCAGCGTGAGCGATGACTTTCCAAGCTTCTCGACCGACAGGTGAAAACGCAGCGTGTCGCCGAACTTCGACGGCCGGACGAACTCGGTGTCGAGCTGCGCGGTCGGCGTGCCGATCCGGCGCACCGACACAAGATCTGTCCAGGGCGTGCCCAGCGACGCCCACCAGTCTTCGACTACAGCGTTGAGCATGCGGAAGTAGTTCGGAAAGAACACGATGCCCGCCGGATCACAGTCGGAAAAACGCACCCCGCACTCGACGATGAATTCCGTCGGCTGAACGTCGCTCGTCTCGGTTGGTTCGATCGAAGTCACGCTGTCCTCTCCCGCTCAGTGCATTGATTGTTCAGTTTTCAAACGCGACGACAGCTGCGCTTGCAGACTCGCCGAGCTACTTCAGTAACTCGCGGGCAACGATCAGCTTCTGCACCTCGGTTGCGCCTTCATAAATGCGCAGGGCGCGAATCTCGCGGTACAGCGACTCGACCTTCACGCCAACCCGCACACCCTGGCCACCATGCATCTGCACCGCGGCGTCGATCACCCGCTGTGCGTTCTCGGTCGCGGTCATCTTGGCCATGGCCGCCTCGCGGGTGGTCGGCAGTTTCTGCACATCACGCCGCCAGGCTGCGCGGGCGGTGAGTAGCGCGGCCGCCTCGATGTCGGTCGCCATCTCGCCCAAACGTGCCTGGGTGAGCTGAAAGTCGGCCAGGGTGTGGCCGAACATCGGTCGGGCGCGGACATGACTCAAGGCCTCGTCGAGCGCGCGCCGGGCAAAACCCAGCGCGGCGGCGGCAACCGATGAGCGAAAGATATCGAGCGTGCGCATCGCGACCTTGAAGCCTTCGCCCGGCGCGCCGAGGCGGTTCGCGACCGGCACCTTCATTTCGGTGAAGCGCAGGCGCGCGAGCGGATGCGGTGCAATCACTTCGAGCCGCTCGGCGATCTCGAAGCCCGGCATGCCGGGGTACACCACGAAGGCCGAGATGCCGCGCGTGCCGGGTGCCTCGCCGCTGCGCGCAAAAACGCAATACACATCGGCGATGCCACCGTTCGAGATCCAGGTCTTCTCGCCATTGAGCACATAGTGGTCGCCCTCGAGGCGCGCCTCGCAGGCCATCGCACCGACATCCGAACCAGCCAGCGGCTCGGTCAGCGCAAACGCCGAGATCCACTCGCCGGAGGCTACTCGCGGCAACACCTCGCGCTTGAGCTCGGGCGAACCGGAGAGCGTGATCGCACCGGTACCCAGGCCCTGCATCGCGAACGCGAAATCGGCCAGGCCGTCATGGTAGGCCAGGGTTTCGCGTGCAATGCACAGCGAGCGCGAATCGAGCTCGGCAAGCGCACCACCGAACTCTGCCGGCACGCAGTAGCGCAGAAAGCCGGCCTTGCCGAGTGCCGTGACCAGTTGCCGGCAGGCGGCGTCGGTGTCGTGATGGTCGACCACCGGCATCACATCACCCGCCCAGGCGCCAATCGCGTCCGCGAGCTGGCGATGCTCGGGCCCATAGAACGGCAGATCGAGTATCGAACGATCCATGCTCAAACTCCTCAATTGCCTTCGAACTTTGGCTTTTGCTTGGCAGCGAAGGCTTCGAAGGCGCGCCGGAAATCACCGGTCATCATGCAGATGGCCTGGGCCTGGGCTTCGGACTCGATCATTTCCTCGATTCCCATCGCCCATTCCTGGTTGAGCATGGTCTTGGTGACGGTGTGAGCAAACCACGGGCCGTCGGCGAGATTGCGGGCAAGCGCATGCGCTTTGCCGGAGAGTTCGCCCGACGCATGCAACGCGCTGAAGAAACCCCATGCGAGCCCCTCTTCGGCGCTCATCGCGCGGCCCGTCATCAAGAGCTCGGTCGCACGCCCCTGCCCGATCATGCGCGGCAACAGGCCGCAGGCGCCCATGTCTGCGCCGGCCAGGCCGACCCGGGTGAATAGATAGGCGGTCTTGGCCTCGGGCGTACCAATGCGAAAATCGGCGGCGAGCGCCAGCATTGCGCCCGCGCCGGCGCAAATGCCGTCGATCGCGCAGACGATCGGCTGTGGTGCGCGCCGCATGGCCTTGACCAGATCGCCGGTCATGCGGGTGAAATCGAGCAGTTCGGGCATGCTCATGCGGGTGAGCGGCTCGATGATCTCGAACACGTCGCCACCGGAGCAGAAGTTGCCGCCGGCGCCCTCGATCACGACCGTGCGCACATCGCTGGCATAGTTCAGGTCGCGAAACAGGTTGCGCAGCTCGGCATACGAGTCGAAGGTCAGCGGGTTCTTCTTCTCGGGCCGATCGAGGGTGATCGTCGCCACCCGCCCGTCGTCCGAGCACGTCCACTTGAAGTGGCGTGCCGCATAGTCCTTGAACGGACGCTTGTGATCATTCATAGAAAGTTCGGCCACGGCCCCACTCCTTCGTTGTGTCAGTCAGTTATTTCGGTTCAGCGGGCAAGCGTCAGCCCGCCATCACTTCGCCACCGGCCACCGGAATCGACTGGCCATGAATGGCCTGCGATCCGGGCAGGCACAGCCAGCCCACCGTGCGGGCGACGTCGTCCGGCTGCACCAGCCTGCCTTGTGGATTGCTGGCCGCCAGCGTGGTCTTGGCGTCGTCGCTGCTGCGTCCGGTCTTGGCCACAATGTTGTCGACTGCGCTGCCCAAGAGCGGCGTGTCGGTGTAGCCCGGGCATACCGCATTGACGGTAATACCCTGCTTCGCCACCTCGAGCGCCACGGCACGGGTGAAGCCGATCACCCCATGCTTGGCCGCGCAATAGGCCGAAACATAGGCATAGCCGACGAGCCCGGCGGTACTGGCGATGTTCACAATGCGGCCCCATCCCGCAGCCTGCATGCCCGGCAGCACCGCATGGGTACAGTTGAAGGTGCCGGTAAGGTTTACGGTGAGCATCTCGTGCCACAAGGCCGGGCTGGTCTTGCTCGCCGGTGCGCTTTTTGCCGCCCCGGCGTTGTTCACCAGTATCGCAATCGGGCCGCGCTCGCCGGCCGCGGCTGTCAGCGCCCCGGCAATGGCGTCGTGTTCGGTGATGTCGGCCACCGCAATGCCATGGCCCTGCCCCGCAAGTTGCGCGCACACCGACTGCAGCGGCTCGGCGCGGCGCCCGACCAGGGTCAGGCTGGCGCCCAGCGCTGCAAGCTCCAGCGCAATCGC
Organism: Zoogloeaceae bacterium; assembly: GCA_016790005.1. Classification (GTDB taxonomy): domain Bacteria; phylum Pseudomonadota; class Gammaproteobacteria; order Burkholderiales; family Rhodocyclaceae; genus UBA2357. Next base: position 4,343 of record JAEUNS010000132.1, on the reverse strand, counting down.
CGCACCGATGCCGCTGCCAGCACCGGTCACCACCGCATGGCGCCCGGAAAGCGGCAGCGTCTCTCTATTGTCGTCAGGGGTGAGATTCATTGCCCACATCCTCCAAGTTTCACTTGCCCGGTGCTGCGTAGCTGCGCTTGAGATTGCTCTCGTACTGACCACGCCCCGAGATGTACTGCTTCGGCCAGGCGATGCCCTTGAACTCGATCCTGGCGGCTTCATGCAACGTCCAGGCCGGATCCGCGAGGTGCGGACGGGCGACCGCGCACAGGTCGGCCCGGCCCGCGGCGATGATGCTGTTCACATGATCGGCCTCGAAGATCGTCCCGACCGCGATGGTGGGGATACCCACCTCGTTGCGGATCCGGTCGGCGAATGGCGTCTGGAACATGCGGCCATACACCGGCTTCTCTTCCTTCCACACCTGGCCCGACGAGCAGTCGATGATGTCCGCACCGGCGCTCTTGAACAGACGCGCGATCTCGACCGCATCGTCGGCCGTGTTGCCGCCCGGAAACCAGTCGTGGCACGACAGGCGCACCGAGATCGGCTTGTCCTGCGGCCACACTTCACGAATCGCCTGAAACACCTCGAGCGGGAAGCGGGCCCGATTGTCGATGCTGCCGCCGTACTCATCCGAGCGCCGGTTGGTGAGCGGCGACAGAAACGACGACATCAGGTAGCCATGCGCGCAGTGGTATTCGAGAATGTCGAAGCCGGCTTCGATGGCCATCCGGGTTGCCCGCACGAAGTCGGCCTTGACCCGATCCATGTCGGCGCGAGTGGCCTCACGCGGCATCTGGCTATGCGCCAGGTACGGCAAGGGCGACGCCGAGATGAGTTCCCAGCCGCCACTCTCGAGCGGCTGGTCGATACCTTCCCAGGCGAGCTTGGTTGAACCCTTGCGCCCGGCATGACCCAGCTGAATGCCCATTTTGGCGTTCGAGTTGGCATGCACGAAATCGACCACCCGCTTCCAGCCCGCGACATGCTCCTTTTTGTACATGCCGGCGCAGCCCGGGGTGATGCGCGCATCGGCCGATACGCAAGTCATCTCGGTATACAGCAGCCCGGTACCACCCAGCGCGCGCGAGCCGAAATGCACCAGGTGAAAATCGTTGGCGCACCCTTCTTCGGCCGAGTACATCGCCATCGGCGACATGATCACGCGATTGGGCACGGTGAGCCCGCGCAGCGTGAACGGGGTGAACATCGGCGGCGGCACCGGCTTGTCGGCCGCGACCGGCACGCCTGCCTTGTGTGCGAACCAGCGCTCGTAGCCTTCCAGCCAGTCGGCATCGCGCAGGCGCAGGTTCTCGTGCGAGATCCGCTGCGAGCGGGTCAGCATCGAGTACATGAATTGCTCCGGCTCCATGCTGTCGCAGTAGCGCGCGCCGCAGACCTCGAACCATTCCATGGCGTTCCATGCCGCGTTCTGCAGGCGCAGCACGTCGACGTTGCGCAGCTCCTGGTAGCGGCTCAGCACCGCCGGAATGTGCTCGGCAGTGTCGCCTTCGTCCCGGAACAGACGGGTGAGCTCGATGGCGTCTTCAAGCGCAAGCTTGGTGCCCGAGCCGATCGCAAAGTGGGCGGTATGCACCGCATCGCCCATCAGCACCACATGGCTGCGGCCGTTGTTTAACCACCATTGCTCGCACTTGACCTGCTGGAAGTTCAGCCAGGCCGAACCCCGCAGGTGGCGGGCATTGGTCATCAGCGGATGGCCGTCGAGGTGTGTCTTGAACAAATCCTGGCAGAACGCGATCGAGGTCTCCTGATCGGCCTGGTCGAGACCGTGCGCAAGCCACACATGCTCGGGGCACTCCACGATGAAGGTCGTGGTGTTGTCGTCGAACTTGTAGATGTGCGCCTGAAACCAGCCGTGCTCGGTCTTCTCGAAGATGAAGTTGAACGCATCGAAGAGCTTGTTGGTGCCCAGCCAGATGTAGCGGTTGGGTCGCTTGATGATGTTGGGTTTGAAAACGTCCTTGTGCAGTTCGCGAATACCCGAATTGATGCCGTCGGCGGCAATGATCAGGTCGGCATCGGGGTATTCGAGATCGGATTTGGCGTCCTGGTTGAAAACCAGTTCGACCCCCATCTGCTCGCAACGCGCCTGCAGGATGTTTAGCAGCTTCTTGCGCCCGATGCCGACGAAGCCATGGCCGCCGCTGCGAATCGCCTGACCCTTGAAGTGCAGCTCGATATCGTCCCAGTGGTTGAACGCCACCTGGATCTCGTCGGCGGTCACCGGGTCCCATTCGCGCATGTTGTCCATGGTTGCATCCGAGAACACCACACCCCAGCCGAACGTGTCGTAGGGCTTGTTGCGCTCGACCACCGTGATCTGATGAGCCGGATTGAGCTTTTTCATCAGGATCGCGAAATACAGCCCAGCCGGGCCTCCACCGATACACACGATACGCATGCTGGCACTCCTCCTTGGTTGAGCCGGGTGTGTCCCCTCAGTGAGAGGATGCGGCGCCGGCACTAGTAGGTCCGCTTGTTTAGTATGCAATATTTCATATCTAAAGTATTAAGTCAACAAGTATGCTTCAGTGGGCATTGGCGGTCTGAGTCAAACGGTCGGCAAGCTTGCATCCACCGTCGCTTGAGACGAAGGCAGTACAAGCGACACCCGCAACATTGAGATCGGCATTTCGGCGATGTCCGGGCCGGACGGCCCAAGCCTGTGCGCGCACAACCCACACACAATTCTCGCCATGTCGCCACGACGCTTGCAGCGAATCAGACCCTGCCGCAGCGCGCCTCGATCATGCGCACATAGTCGGCAAATGCTTGCGCTGGCAGCGGCTTGCTGAAATGGTAGCCCTGTACTTCGTCACACCCCTGCAGACGCAGGAAATCGAGCTGCCCGTCTGTTTCAACCCCTTCGGCGATGGTCCGCATACCCAGGCTGTAGGCGAGGTTGATGATTGCGGTGACGATGGCCTTGTCATCGGGGTCAACAGTGATGTCACGCACAAAGGACTGGTCGATCTTGAGCTTGCGCACATTGAAGCGCTTCAGATAGCTCAGCGACGAATAGCCGGTGCCGAAATCGTCGATCGCCATACCTATGCCGCGGGCCGCGAGCCGGTCGAGAACCCGCACCGCAGTCTCCGGGTCATCCATCGCAACCGCCTCGGTGAGTTCGAGCTCGACCCGGTCGGCGGGAAAGCCGCTCTCGTCAACGATCTGGTCGACCAACGCCGGCAGGTCAGGATGACGAAACTGCACCGCCGACAGATTGACCGCCATCATCAGGGGTGGTAGCCCTTCGTCGATCCAGCGCCGCCCCTGGGCGAGCGCGTTGCGCAGCACCCATGCGCCAATCGGCAGGATCAGTCCGTTGCTCTCGGCAATGCGAATGAACTCGGCGGGCGCAATCGGCCCCAGGTCGGGATGCTGCCAGCGCAGCAGCGCTTCAGCCCCGATCACCCGACCATCCTGCAGCGACACCTGAGGCTGGTAGCAGATTGATAGCTGATCACGCTCGAGCGCATGATGCAGCGCGCTCGAAAGCATCAGCGCGCGCGCCGAGTGGGCCTGCATCTCGCGGGTGAAGAAGCGAAAGTCGTTGCGGCCGAGGCGCTTGACCTGGTACATCGCGACATCGGCGTTGCGCGCCAGGGTTTCCATGTCGGCGCCATCCTCCGGGTAGATCGCGATGCCGATCGAGGGCGTCGTGGAGAGTTCGTTGTGCCCGATAAGGTATGGCCGCGAAATTGCGGCAACGAGCTTGCTTGCCACCTGGGCTGCACCATCGGCACCGGTATCGGGAAGAATGAAAATGAACTCGTCCCCACCCAGTCGGCACACAATCCTCTCAACTTAGGCATTGATCATACGGAAGGCTTGTAAGCATGGAACTTGTGAGGCTTGTTGCGCGGGGTTCGTGGTCGATGGCGTTCAGGGACGAATTTCTGGACGTTGAGGGCGATCTCGGTGAGCACCTCGGCAACGATGCGTGCGCCCAGGGTGGCGGTGACGAGTGCGTGCGGCAGGATGCGGCGCAGGACGTTGAAGGCCAATGTGCGGTTGATACGCCAGGCCGTTTCGGGCTCGAGGTGTCGCTCGGCGGCGCACCACGCCGCCAGCGCGGCGAGGTTGTCGCATACGGCCTTAGCCCCGAAGTCCTGGCGGGCGGCCAGCCAGGACAAGCCGCTGGTGTGCTCAAGGTGGAGGCGATGCTTGAGACGTTTGAACGCCTCCTCTATGCGCCAGCGCTGATGGTAGAGTTGGGCGAAGGCCTCGAAGGGAAAGCGCTCGGTGTCGCAGAGCGATGTCATCAGCACGCGCACCTTGCCCTGCGGCGTGATCTGGCGGATCAGGCGCACGCG
>JAEUNS010000113.1 GCA_016790005.1 Zoogloeaceae bacterium | reverse complement strand
GCGCCGCGCAATTGCTCGACCGACACCTGAGCCGGATCGAAGGCCACCCGGGCAACACCATCCTCGAGCGAAACATCGGCATCGCCGACCCCCGATAGCGCCTTCAAGACGCCCGTTACGTTACGCACGCAACCACCACAGCTCATACCTGCAACTCTGATCTGCACTTCAGTCATTGCTTTCGCTCCCAATCACAAGTCAATGCACACGAGGCTCTTGCGCCTCGCAAGCGTGCGAGGCGCGTGACCGCCACCCTAACCAAGGCGGGGACCGGCGCCAGGCAACCGGTTTAACCGCGAAAGCGCGATCAGACGGACTTTGAGCACGTTATACACGAATCCGGAGGGTGGATTGGCAGGAATTCTATTTCTCACAGACTGCTTTGGCGCCGGCCGCGGCCGGAGGGCGCACCGGATTGGCTAAACTTCGCAGACGACTCCGCTCCAGAGGCTGCCACCCAGCGAGGGCGCATGGAAAAGCCCGAACACGCCGAACCCAAGTACCAGCATGCCCGCGACGAACCTCACCCGGGTGTTGCGAGTGAGATCGCGAAAGCGTTTGAACAACATGCCCGCCAGCATCAGGTTGGGCAGTGTGCCCAGGCCGAAGGCCAGCATCATGCCGGCACCCCGCGTGGCCGAACCGGTCAGCAAGGCGGTGGTCAGCACGCTATAAACCAGCCCACAGGGCAGAAACCCCCATAGCAAACCGAGCGGTAGCGCCTGGCCGACATGGCGCGCCGGCAGGAAGCGGCGGGTCGCAGGCTGCACCATGCGCCAGATTCGCCCCCCTGCCCGCTCGACCGGCGCCAGCAAGCGCGTGAAGCCGGTGAGATAGAGTCCGAGTGCAATCAGCATCAAATTGGCCAGCACATACAAGCCCAGCTGCACCGGCAGCACATCATTGAACAACAGCCCGGCCGTGCCGATTGCACCGAAGAAGGCGCCGAGCGCGGTGTAGGTGGTGATTCGCCCGAGGTTATAGGCGAGATGAATCGGCCAATCGCGCTTTTTCTCGCCGGGCATCTTCACCTGTACGCTCAGCGCGCCGACGATTCCGCCACACATGCTCACACAATGCGTGCCGCCAAGCAGACCGATCAGAAAGACTGCGATGTATCCGGTTTCGATCATGTAGGTGTGACTGAGGTCATTCCTCGTTGCGTCGGCATGGCAAAGCCTGGCTATAACAGAGATGGCAAGCGTGCAGTGGTGTTCGCCACAAGCCTCAGATCACCTTGGAATAGCGCGCGCGCTCACGGTCGGCACGAATATAGCGGTCGAACACCATCGCGATGCCACGCACCAGCAATCTGCCGGCAGGCTGCACGCTGATCCACTGGTCGTCGATCGTGACCAGCCCGGCAGCCTGCATTTCGCGCAGGTCGTCGAGCTCCTGCGCAAAATACTCGCGGAAGTTTATCAGGTGTGCGATCTCGATGGACTCGATCGATAACTCGAAGTGGCACATCAGCGCCTGGATGATCGAGCGTCGCAACAGATCGTCTGCCGTGAGCTCGATGCCGCGCATCACCGGCAGTTCACCGCGATCGAGGGCGTCGTAGTATTCGTCTAGGGTCTTGAAGTTCTGCGAATATACCGGGCCGATCTTGCCGATCGACGATACGCCGAAGGCCAGCAGGTCACACTCGACCTGGGTCGAATAGCCCTGAAAGTTGCGATGCAGGCGCCCCTGGCGTTGAGCGACGGTGAGTTCGTCGTCGGGCTTGGCGAAGTGATCCATGCCGATATAGACGTAGCCCGCCTCGGTGAGCCGCCTGATCGCCAGTTGCAGAATCTGCAGCTTGGTGTCGGCGCTTGGCAAGGCATCACCGTCGATCCGCCGCTGCGGCTTGAACAGACCGGGCAGATGGGCGTAGCTGTAGAGCGAAATGCGGTCGGGCGAGAGCTCCAGAACCTCTTCGAGCGTGCGATTGAAGCTGATTGCGTTCTGCTTGGGCAAGCCGTAGATCAGGTCCATGCTGATCGATTTGAAGCCGGTTGCGCGCGCGGATTCCATCACCAGCCGGGTCTCATCGATGCTCTGCACCCGATTGACGGCCACCTGCACTTCGGGATTGAAATCCTGCACGCCGACGCTCATGCGGTTGAAGCCGAGATCGGCGAGCATCTTGACGGTTTCGAAATCGACCTTGCGCGGATCGACCTCGATCGAATATTCGCCATTGGGAACCAGCGTGAAGCGCGAACGCACCGAGGCCATGAGCTGGCGCATCTCGTCATGCGACAGGAAGGTCGGCGTTCCGCCGCCCAAGTGCAGTTGGGTGACCTGGCGACTGCCGCCGAGATACTGCGCCTGCAGCTCTATCTCCTTGTCAAGATAATTCAGGTACTTGGCCGAGCGGCCATGATCCTTGGTAATGATCTTGTTGCATGCGCAGTAGTAGCAGATCGTGTTACAGAACGGGATGTGGAAGTATAATGACAGCGGTCGGCTCACGCCGCCCACGGCCCGTTTGGCCAGCCAGTCGCGCAAGGCGCTTGCATCGAAAGCCTCGACAAAGCGGTCTGCGGTTGGGTAAGAGGTGTAGCGCGGGCCGTTTACATCAAAGCGACGAATCAGCTTTGTGTCGAATACGATATCTTTATCACTGTTCATGGTCTTGATGCTCTGGATAGGGGCTTACGATCTCAAAAATTAGCGGCCAGGAGGTTGACATGGATCAACGCTTGCTAATTGGCCGCAATACCCACGGAGTCTCATAGTGTGCGAATGAGGGCGACAGTTCCGATCACCGTAGCCGACATCAAGTCTGCATGCTCTCAGTGCAATCTGCTTGAATTGTGCCTGCCTTTCGGTATGTCCGAAACCGAAATCAACCGTCTCGACGAATTGGTCGGCGCCCGGCGCAAGGTCAAGCGCAGCCAGCACCTTTACCGCTCGGGCGAGGGCTTCGAAGCCATCTACGCGATCCGCACTGGCTCGTTCAAGACCGACGTTTTGCTCGAGGACGGGCGCGAGCAGGTGACCGGCTTTCAGATGACCGGCGAGATTCTCGGTCTCGACGGCATCAGCACCGAACAGCACTCGTGTAATGCAGTCGCGCTCGAAGACAGCGAAGTGTGCGTGATCGCGTACGACAAGCTCGAAGAACTTTCGCGCGAGATCGAAGGCCTGCAGCACCAGTTTCACAAGGTGATGAGCAAGGAGATCGTCCGCGACCACGGCGTGATGATGCTGCTCGGCTCGATGCGGGCCGAAGAGCGGCTGGCCGCATTTCTGCTCAACCTGTCGCAACGATTCACGGCGCGCGGCTTTTCGCCCGCCGAGTTTCATCTGCGCATGACGCGCGACGAGATCGGCTCTTACCTCGGGCTCAAGCTCGAAACCGTGTCGCGGGCCTTTTCCAAGTTTCAGGAAGGTGGCCTGATTTCGGTGCAGCAAAAGCATATCCGGATCATCGACCTCGACGGGCTGCGCAAGCTGGTTCATCACCCGGCCAGCCCCCGCTGACCGGCGTGCGTGCGGCGCAGACCGGCAGTCGGGTTTGCGCTGCATGCATGAACGGCCGCGAGGCGCGCCGCCCACCGACTATGCCCGAGTCTGAGCGACGGTTCGCCGAGCAGACATGGTTCTGCCGAGCATGGCGATGTCTTCGTCACTCAGCAATGCCTGCGCCCAGGGCAGCAGTTCGCCCTCCTCGCGTGCGATATGCTGCCGGTAGAGCTCGGCGAATCCGTTCACACGTTCGGCCTTAAGCACCACGCTCTCACCCCGGGACAAGGGCTCCAGCGTTTCGCGCATATCGCGCCAGGCGAAGAACAGCCGTTGATGGTCGGCAAGTATCCAATCGACCAGGCTTTGCAGACGCGCGCGTTCGTCGTCGCGCACGCGCACCAGCAGCGTCGGCATGAGATCCTGCTCTTCGTCGAGGTGGTGATTAACGGCTGCGGTATCGAAGTAGCGCATGACGTTGGTGGCCGCTTGCACCGCCTCACGGTCGGCGCCGTGCGCTTCGAGCCACTCGACGAGCCTGACCAGCGTCTGGAGTTGGGCGTCGAGCCGCTCATGGCAGGCCTCGAGCATCTCCAGGGGGGTTTCGAAACCGGGCGCAACCGGAATCAGCGATGAACTCATGCGGATACTCCTGCTACAAGAAAGCCGAGTGGCGCGCGCATGAGCGCCACCGACACGATCCAGAGGTAGACCGCAAGCGCGGCCGCGAAGGCGGTACTGCGCACGGCCAATGATCGCCCGCGCTTGAGCGCGATCGTGCCGAGCACGATGTAGACGATCAGCCCGAGCACCTTGGACGTCACCCATGCCACCGCGATCGGATACTGGGCGCTCAGGTAGGCAAGCATGAACGCACTTGCCAACAGCAAGGTATCGACGACATGCGGCAGCATTCGGCTGAGGCGATGGGTCAGCAGGGCGCTCCCGCGCAACATCCAGATGCCCCGCAGCAAGAACCCCGCCCCGCTCACGATGACGCACAACACATGAACATGCTTGATGGCGAGATAGCTCATGCTCACCCCGGCTTGCCGTCAACCCGAGCACGCCAGTAGCTGGGTGCATAGCGAATTGCCCATGCCGAGAAAACCAGACACCAGGCCGCAACCGACGCGGCCATCAGTCCGTTTGAAAGACTCGCCGGACCGATATCGGCGCCGATGCGGGCCAGGCTCACCAACTGAAGTGCTGCAAACAGCATCACGGTAAGGCGGTCGGCCTTGAGCGCCTGGCCCGAATGCCCGAGGGTCACGCGCGACACCATTGCGAGCAGGATCGAGCCGAAATAGCCCAAGCCGATCGCGTGCAGCGGTGCCAGGCCGAACAGGTAGGTGTCGAACATTGCCGCGAAACCTTGAATGGCAAACAGCATCAAGCCAATTCCCAGCCAGGCGAATCCGACATGCAGCATGCCCAGCAACGCGACCTTCAACGCAGCTACCAGGCGCCACTTCCAGGATAACCAGATGGCGATGCAAGCCGCGGGCGCATCGACGATCCAGGTAAGCGCTTCGTACCCGACCATTACGAATGCACCGTGCATGACACTGGCGGCTACGACCGCGAAAGCCCAGCGCGGTCTGACCACCACATAGGGCTTGATCACGTTGGACGAGAAAAACGGCACCATGCGGTGACACACGGTGAAGAACACCGGCAACAAGAACCACCATAGCCCGGCCTGAGTCGCAAACCTCGCCCAGCCTGCGTTCTGCATGACGATTGCAGGCAGCCAGGCGCCCAGCGCGACACATCCCGCAGTCAGCGCCGCGAACGTAAGCAAGGCGTGCAACCGGTCGGGGTGCCGATGCAGGGCCACACCACCGAGTACCCGAAGCAGAAACACCCAGCCGGCAAGCACTAGCACCAGCCCAGGCAACAACACACCCGGTAGCAACATGCCGGCCAATGACACGCACCAGCCGGCTGCGAGCAGTCGCCACGCCCATGACCAGTCGCCCGTAGACAAGTCGGCGAGGCCCTGCCAGCGCGGCATTGCGGTCAGCAAGAAGCCAAAGATGAAAAACGGAAAGACACCGCAGAGGATCAGCAGCGCATGCATCCAGGCGGGTGGCAGCATCCATGTGACACCATCGATAAACCCAGCCCGTGCCGCGATCTCGATCGCCCACAAGGCAAAGCTCGCAAGCAACATCACGCAACCGCCCAGAAACATCGCGCGATGCGGTGCCCTGAAAACCATCATGCCGGGTACTTCTGGTCCTTCTGCCATCGCCATCTCGTGCCGAACCTCGCAAACCTCACCGCGCCCGACTCAGCCCTTTCTGGCGATGGGCGATGAATGAGGCCGATTGTCCGGCCGCAAGCATTGGCTCACCTTGACCGCGGTCAATCGCTGCCGGCAGCGACAAGCTGCTGACCGCTTTGGCGTTGCGGTCCGGCCTCAGCGCTCCAGCACATAGGTGCCGGGCGCATCGGCAAGCTTGGCAAAACCGCGCTTGCCGGTCGGCATTGGATCGCCCAAATCACCACAACGGGGCTTTAGCCAGGCCATCCAGTCGTCCCACCAGCTGCCTTCATGGGCGGTTGCCGAGGCCTGCCAGGTATCGACGGTAGCACTGCGCTCGGCCTCCCCGACCCGATAGGTGCGCTTGGGCGGTTTCACCGGCGGGTTGATGATGCCCAGGATGTGGCCGGAGCTCGACAATACGAAACGCTTGGGCCCTGAAACATGGTGGGTGACTTTGAACGCCTGATCCCACGGGGCGATATGATCGTCTTCGGCGGCGACCGCATAAAGCGGCTGGGTGATCGTGGCGAGGTCGAGCGTCTCGCCCGCCACTTCGAGCGCATCCGGCTGAATCAGGCGATTGTGCAGATACAGCTCGCGCAGATACCACGCATGCATCGTGTAGGGCATGCGCGTGGCGTCCATATTCCAGTAGAGCACGTCGAAGGGCGGAGGGGTTTCGCCATAGAGCCAGCCATGCACGACGTAGTGCCAGATCAAGCTGTTGGAGCGTAGCAGTCGAAACGACGAGGCCATCTCCTTGCCGTCCAGATAGCCTTTGCGCGCCATGTTCTCGATGATGTAGCGCACGCTGGCTTCGTCGATGAAGACTTCGATGTCACCCGGTTTGTGAAAGTCGACCAGCGTCGTGAACAGGGTGAAATCGGCGACCGGCACGTCTTCCGGCTTGAAGCGGCGGTTGGCCCAGGCCATGTACATGGTAAGAGCTGTTCCACCAATGCAATAGCCCACGGCATGCACCTTGCCTGCGCCGGTAAACTTGCGCGCGGTCTCCACTATTGCGTGCACGCCCCGCTCAAGGTAGGCATCGAAGCCCACATCGCGCATCGAGGCGTCCGGATTCTTCCAGCTGGTGATGAATACCTCGAGCCCTTGATCGAGCAGGTACTTCACCATGCTCTTCTTGGGGTTCAGATCGAGAATGTAGTACTTGTTGATCCAGGGTGTGACGATGACAACCGGCTCCGCATGGGTCCTGGGCTGGGTCGGGGTGTAGTGAATCACCTCGAGCAACTCGTTGCGAAAAATCACCGCGCCAGGCGTGGTCGCAAGATTCTCGCCGACCTTGAAATCATCAGCGGTGGTCATGCGCACATCACCCGCCTGGATATCGGCAAGCATGTTCCTGAAGCCGTTGATCAGGCTCTGGCCGTTGGAGTCGACGGCTTTGCGGATCGCAACCGGATTGGTCCAGAAGAAGTTCGTCGGGGCAACCGCGTTGAGCCATTTTCGCCACCAAAATGCGGCACGCCTGCGCTCCTTGTTAGACAGCCCTGGGGTGTCGTAGAGCATGTCCTGAATGTTGTGGGTAAAGGCAAGATACCATTCCTTGGACAGATCCCAGGTTGCGGTGTCTGTCCACCATGAGTCAGCAAAGCGCTGATCGTCGGGATTGGGCCTGACCGGATCGGGATGCGGCTGGCCAAGGGCGCGATAGATCGAATGCCATTGCAGGCGCCACAGGTCGCTCGACAGGGCCGCCATGCGCTCGGTGAG
>JAEUNS010000112.1 GCA_016790005.1 Zoogloeaceae bacterium | reverse complement strand
GGAATGGACAGTCGCAGAAACATGGATACCGCCGCCTCATCGCCCAGTGGCGGGCTTCCGCGGCCGTCCTTCAAGTGACAGGACTGGCATGAGCGGGCGTTGAACAACGGCCCCAGGCCGTTGGACGATTCGGTTGAACTCGGCGACGATACCCACAGTTTGCGAAAGATGCCGTCGCCTACCTTGAAATCAAGCTGGCGTTCAAAGCTCATGTTGGCCGACGGCTGTGAAAAACTGCTGGTGTTGATCAGCTTGTGACTGCTTGCGGCGCCGGCGGGGTTGAGTTCGAAGCGCTCGGCGCGGTCGAACGTTCGGGTGGCTTGGACCGCTGCGGCAATCCGGTCGCGCTCGGCATTGTCGCCAGTGGCGTGAGCGAGGGTAGCGGCGAGGATCAATCCGGGAAGCGACACCAGGGCGTAAAGGCGGGGCATGGGCATGATCGATTGTTTCGGGCTGGACGGCAGGCAGCCGTGGGCAGGTAAACCGATCTGCCCCGCCGCGGCTATACAGGCGCCTTAGCGGGGCAGGTCGGCTCGGCCCAACGGCTTACTGGAAAACGTTCTCGGGGTTGTCGAGGCTTTCCGAGCCCTCGAACGCGATCGGCTGAAGGCCCAGGGCGGCCACCACCCGCTCGAGTGAGCGGGTCTGGTCGGTGAGGGCGTCGATCGCGGCCTGGATGTAGGCATTGCCGGTCGGGTTGTCGGCGCCGATCATCTGGTCATAGGCCTCCACGGTCTTGGCGCGCTTCACGATCGCTTCCAATGCAGCCAGACTGGTGTCGAGCTTGGCACGTACTTCGTCATCGAGCGCGGGATCCTTTTGTCGAACCAGCGTCGACAAGTTTGGGCCGCTCACGCTGCGGCCATCACTGCGGGTGTATTGGCCAGTGTAGACCGCGTGAATGCCCACGACATCGTTGTAATGGGAGTGATGAGTGTTGTCGGAAAAGCAGTCGTGCTCTTCTTCCGGGTCATGCAGCATCAGGCCCAGTTTCATGCGCTCGCCCGCGAGTTCGCCATAGGAGAGGCTGCCAAGGCCAGTCAGCATGGCCGTCAGGGCTTCATTGGCGGGGGTTTTCTGGAGGGTGGTGCGGGCGTCGCCTCCTGGTGCCCACTGCGCGCTCATGTGCGACAGTTCATCGATTAGGAGTTCAGTCGCAACGGCGAGGTATTGCGCACGGCGGTCGCAGTTGCCGTTGGTGCAGGCGTCGCCGCGAGCATAGTCAGTCCAGGGGCGGTTGCCTGCGCCGGGGCCGGTGCCGTTGAGATCCTGGCCCCACAGCAGAAATTCGATCGCATGGTAGCCGGTGGCGACATTCGCCTCGACGCCGCCCATCTCGTGCAGGGTTTCCGACAGGAGTTCCTTGGTGATGGTCGAAGCGTCGATCACCTTGCCGCCAAAGCGGATCTGCGGGTTGCCGATGACATTGGCGACATAGAGTGGATTCTCATCAGAGGCGGTGCCATAACCGGGGGCGACATAGTCGATCAGGCCTTCGTCCAGTGGCCAGGCATTCACTTTGCCTTCCCAGTCGTCGACGATCGGATTGCCGAAACGGTAGGCCTCGGTCTGCTGATAGGGCACGCGGGCGTCGATCCAGGCCTGGCGCGCGCTTGCAAGGGTTGCCTCACCGGGTTCTGCGACCAGCGCGTCGACCGCCAGTTTTAGCGTTTGAGCCTTGGCGTGCGCGTCGCCATACATGGCCTCAGCGATATCGGCGTAGGTGTCGATGACTGGGCCCGTTGCCGCACTCTCGGCATGGGCATTGGGTGTGAGTGATACCAGGCCTAACGAGGCGATGCAGGCAAGCTGGATCAGGCGTTCATTCTTCATTGGTTTCAAGGAGGCGGTAAGGGCTGCAGGGATGACGTAGAAAAGTCGGCTCTTGTGTCGTGGTATGAAAGTCAA
>JAEUNS010000052.1 GCA_016790005.1 Zoogloeaceae bacterium | reverse complement strand
GCAGTGACGAGCGGCATGCCGCAAGCGGTGGTCAGATAGATCACCAGATAGGTGGTGAGGCAGAGCTGAATGGCGCCGAAAAAGAAGGTGCAGAACGCGAGGTCGCGAATGCGCGGATAGGCAAACACCATGCGCAGGGGTCGGAACACCCCGCCGAGCGAGACCCGTCGCAGCGGATCGCGGTCAGCGTCGAAGCTTGCACGGATCGGCTGCGCGAGCACCGCAGTCAGCAGGCACGCGCCACACACTGCGAACGCAGCCCCCTGCCAGCCCCACAACAGCGACGCGCCCGGCACCAACCCGCCCGCGAGCGCACCACCAATCGGCACCCCGGTCTGCTTGAGCGAGAACATGAAGCCCATCAGGTGGGAAGGCGTGGTGCGGGCCAGAAGATGCGAGCTCGCCGGCGTGACAGGACCATAACCGATGCCTATCAGGAGTCCGCTGGCCACAAGGACCAGCGGCGTGCCGAGCGTCGCCAGCGCGAGGCCAGCCCCGCACAGCAGCAGGCAGACCTGGCTCACGCGGATGGCGCCGAAACGCCCCACCAGATCGCCCGCGGCCAGGCTGGAGAGCATGGCCCCGACATAAATGAGCGCAACGAACACGCCGACAAGCGTCGCAGCAACGCCCAGCTCGGCCCCCGCCTCGGGTGCGAGCACGGGCGCGGTGAGCGCGGCCATCGACACCAGCGCCTGAACAGCGAGCGTCGTCGCCAGCGGGATGGCCACACCGGTCACCGCCACTTGCCTCCGCTCTGGACCTGGAGGCGCTGGATCGACGAGTAGGCGAAGCGTTCACCCGGATGCAGGCTTACGCCGACCTCCAGCAGCTCGTCGTTGGGCGCGAAGTACTTGCGGATCACGAGCAGTCCGGCGGATCCTGGCTCTACACGCAACGACGCCGCGTCGGCCTCGCCGATGTTTACCGCATGGATCTTCTGCTGCACTTCGACGACCCGCAGTCCGTACTTTTGCTCGATCAGCGAGTACACCGGCACCTTGAGATCCACCAGCTCCGACTCGATGCCGCGATACGGGCGCGCGATATACACATCGGTACGCGCGATCGGTACGGTCTCGTCCCCCACGTAACGGAAGCCCATGACATGCAGCCAAGCCTGCCCGGGTCGGCAATCGAGGCGCTCGGCAAGCTCCTCGTCGGCGATCAGGTCCTCACTGCCGGTGATTTCCAAATGCACGTCACGGACATACTCATACAGGCTCTCGATCCCATCGCTCGCCTGTGTGTAGCGTGATGCGACCTGATTGGTCTTGACGCGCGTCCCAACCCCAGGCTGTCGGCTGATCAGGCCCAGTTCGCTGAGCCGGCGGAAAGCCTCGCGAACGGTGTGGCGGCTGACGTTGAACTGCTGGCAGAGCTCGTGCTCGGTCGGCAACAGGCTGTCGATCGGGTAGCGCCCCGAGCGGATGTCATCCACCAGCGCCTGTGCGAGCAACATGTAGCGCGGCTGACCGGAGGCCAGCAGCTGAGGTTGGGCGGCGTTCATATCACGTGCTTCCTCGTTAGGTCTTCGATCCATTCGCCATCATCGCGTAGACTCCTGAGGACAGCGAGTGTATCGGCCCCGAGCTGTGGCGCGGGGCGCCTGGGCAGCTCGTCGCCGGGGCAGCGGATCGGACAGGCGACCGTACCGATCGTGCCACGCGTCGGATGCGGCACATCGACCACCAAGCCTTGCGCACGCGCGAACGGATTGTCGAGCGCCCGTGCGATGTCGTTCACCGGCGCCGCCGGCACCTTGCCACCAAAGCGCGCCATCCACTCGGCAGTGGTTGCGGTCGACAACGCGCCGTCGAGCATCTCGGTGAGCGCGTCACGATGCTCGAGACGCGCGGCGAAATTCTCGAAGCGCGGATCGCTCGCCCACTCCGGCCGGCCGATCAGCTCGCACAGCACGCCGAAGAACTTCTCCTTGTTGCACATGATGAAGATCCAGCCGTCAGCGGTGCGGTAGAGCTGGCTCGGGGTCAGCGAGGGGTGGCCGGAGCGCGGCGCGCGCCCGGTGACCACGCCCTCGTTGAGGTACCAGGTCGCGAGGTAGCTCAGGTTATGCATGGCCACATCGAAGAGGCTCACATCGACGTCGCGCCCCACCCCGCTCGCCCTTGCCCCCACCAGCGCCGAAACCAGGCCGAGCGCGGACATTGTGCCGGTCATCATGTCGATGATGGAGATGCCGAAGCGCGCCGGCGGGCCGTCCGGCTCGCCGGTCAGCGAGAGATAGCCGGCTTCGGCCTGCATCAGGTAGTCGTAGCCGGGCCACTTGGCGCGCTCGCCGGTGCGACCATAGGCCGACAGGTGGGCGCACACGATCTTCGGGTTATAGGCCTTCAGATGTTCATAGGTCAGGCCCAGCTTGGCCGGGATGTCGCCGCGCAAGTTGTCGAACACCGCGTCGGCGGTCTTCACCAGTTCGTGCAGCACCGCCTGGCCCTCAGGCTGCTTCAGGTCGAGCGTGATGCTCTTCTTGTTGCGGTTGAAGCTCTGGTGGAAGTGGCTGTCACCCTTGCCGAAAAAGTAGGGGCCGACGCTGCGCCCGACGTCGCCGCCGTCGCCCGGGTTCTCGATCTTGATGACCTCCGCGCCGAGGTCGGCGAGGTGCTGCGTGCCGAACGGACCGGCGCCGTACTGTTCGACGGCGATGATGCGCACGCCTTCAAGCGGGAGACTCATGCCGGGTTCCTCTCGATCAGCTGCTTGGCGATGATGATGCGCTGCAGCTCGTTGGTGCCCTCGCCGATGGTCAAGAGCGGCGCATCGCGGTAGTAGCGCTCGATGTTGAACTCCTTGGAGTAGCCGTAGCCACCGTGGATGCGCATGGAGTCGAGCGCATTGCTGACGGCGCACTCGGAGGCGAAGTACTTCGCCATTCCGGCCTCCATGTCGCAGCGCTCGCCCTGGTCGAAGGCCTTCGCCGCCGACTCGACGAGCAGGCGCGAAGCCTCCACGCGCGTCGCCATCTCACCCAGCATGAGCTGGATCGCCTGGTGCTCGCAGATCGGCTTACCGAAGGTCTTGCGCACCTGGGAGTAGGCCACCGCCTCCTTCAACGCCGCCCTGGCCACGCCAACGCCCCGCGCCGCGATGTTGATTCGGCCCAGCTCGAGGCCGGCCAACACCTGCTTGAGGCCGACCCCTTCCACGCCGCCGATCAGGCGGTCCACCGGCACGCAGTAGCTGTCGAACACCAGCTCGCAGGTGTCGATGCCGCGGTAGCCGAGCTTCTCCATCTTGCGGACGACGTTGAAGCCCGGCCCCTTCTCCGCGATCAACAGACTCATGCCCTTGTGGCGCGGCTGGGCGTTGGGGTCGGTCTTCACCAGCAGCGCGATGGTGTTGCCGTACATGCTGTTGGTGATCCACGTCTTGGTGCCGTTCACCACGTAGTGGTCGCCGTCGCGCACCGCGACCGTGCGGATCGCCTGCAGGTCGGTGCCCGCGTCCGGCTCGGTGAGGCCGATGCCGCCACGCAGCTCGCCGGTCGCGAACCTGGGCAGGTAGTACGCCTTCTGCTCGGGCGTGCCGTGGCGTTGCACCGCCGAGGCCATGATCAAGTGCGAGTTGATGACGCCCGACAGCGACATCCAGGTCTCGGCAATGCGCGAGATCACCTTGGCGTAAGTGTCGGTCGACAGCCCGAGGCCGCCGTACTCGGTGTCGATGATGCAACCGAAGAGCCCGAGCGCCTTCATCTTCTCGACGATCTCGGTCGGATAGATGTCGTCGTGCTCGAGTTGATGGACGTGCTGTTTCACTTCTGTTTCCAGGAAGCGATCCAGCGAGTCGAGGATCAGCTGTTCCTCTTCATGCGAGGTGGTCGTGCTCATGTCGTTCAATTCCTTTTCAAGTTTGTGGAGTTAGGCTCAGGCCTTGGCGGCCAGCGCGTTGGAGAAGGCGTCCGCGCGCGTGGTGTCCAGGGCGAGCACGGCGTCGCGGATCTCACGCGCGCGCTGCGGCGAGACGGCGAGGCAGGCGTTTTCCATGTACTTCTCGACGATCTCGGGGTTAGTGATCGGCCGATCGGCGGCGCCGCGGTTGACGTGCTCGCGGTGCGAGAACTCGCGCCCGTCACGCAACGTGACGATGACCTCGCCCGAGTAGTACTGCGGGAAACCGGAGTTCGGATCCACCTCGTAGGCCACCTTGCCTGCCACCGCCAGCACCTCGGGGTCGGCGAGCGCGGCGTCTTCCAGCTCGGCAAGCCCGAAGCGGCCGCGCACCAAGCCAGACGCAACGGCGTAGGGAATGCTGAACTGTGCGTCGTAGCTGTTCTGCGGGCGCTGCTTGTTGACAACCGGCTCGCACACAGTCTTGACCACCTCCGCCGGGATCAGCGCACGCACTTTCTCGATCTCCTCCGCGCGGATGCCGTGCTGGCGCGCGATGGCCATCGCCGAGTCGGCGCAGGCGTGGGTGAAGTG
Organism: Zoogloeaceae bacterium; assembly: GCA_016790005.1. Lineage (GTDB taxonomy): Bacteria > Pseudomonadota > Gammaproteobacteria > Burkholderiales > Rhodocyclaceae > UBA2357. The sequence goes on along the minus strand of JAEUNS010000052.1, from coordinate 598 downwards.
GCATGCGGGCAGCGGCTTGATCGCAACCTGGGTCACCTCCCACACCTCACCGAGCCCTGCCGTCGCAAGCGGGTAGTCGCACTTTTCGGCGAGCGGACCGAGGTGGCTGTTGAAGAGCCCGAAGCGACCCTCGTAGGTCGCCTTCGGCCCGATGAAGCCATGGCGCGCCAGGGTCGCCGCAGTGATGCCAGCGGCGCCGGCCCAACCGGGGTGCATGCGTTTGGTCCAGGCGCCATCCTGCAGGAATTCGAGGCTGCCGGACGCAACCGACAGCGCGATGCCCTGCGCCATGTCGAGCTGCTGGGCGTTCAAGCCCTGCAGGCGCCCCGCGATCAGCGCGCAGGCAAAGGTGCCGACGAGCCCGGTGGGATGGAAGCCGGTTTGGTGGAATCCGCCCTTGGCCACCGCGCCCAGGCGGGTCGCGACTTCCATGCCGACGATATAGGCCGCGAGCAGCTCACGACCGCTGAGGCCGGCCTGCGCCGCCACCCCGAGCGCAGCCGGGAAGCAGCTTGCGGTGGCGTGGATCACGCCGCGCGCATGGGTGTCGTCGTAGTCGAGGCCATGCACGAGCAAACCATTCATCAGCACCGCGTCA
>JAEUNS010000044.1 GCA_016790005.1 Zoogloeaceae bacterium | reverse complement strand
CGTCGCTCCAGGTGACCGTTCCACCCGACTATATTTCGGTCGCCTTCCCGCCCGCAGGTATTGCCCTTGCCGCCTTGCTGATATTCGGCAACGGGGTGTGGCCCGGCATCTACGTGGGCTCCTTGCTGGTTCAGCTCGTAGCAGGGATTCAATCGGGTCTCGTCGACTATACCCTGACGGCACTGATTCCCCCGCTGGGCGCCGTCACCCAGGCATTAGCCGGGGCCGCACTCGCGCGCCGCCTGATCGGTTTTCCGAATACCCTCGACGCCCCGCGCAGCATCATATTGCTGCTTTTCGTGGTCGCGCCCGTCAGCGCGCTCATTAATCCCACCCTGTCAGTTCCTCTGCTGATTGCTCTCGACCTGATTCCTGCGGACGAGGGTGTATCCAGCTGGATGCACTGGTGGCTTGGCGATACGCTCGGAATTCTACTCGCCATACCGTTAATGTTCGTTTTCTTCGGTCGGCCGCGCGAAACCTGGCGCTCGCGTCGGATTGCGATCACGCTCCCCTTGCTGGCCACCTGCCTGCTTACAGCGCTGGTGTTTTCGGAAATCCGCTCGGGGGAGGAAGGGCGCATTCAAAGCCAGTTCAATCGAGAAGCCGAAGGCCTTGCCAGCCTGCTCGACAAGCGCCTGAGCGCGCAGATCGAGATGATTCTCGCGACCGAGCGATTCGCAGCGCTGAACAATGATTTCAGCCGAGAAGATTTTCGCGACTTCGTGCAACCGATCCTGGCACGCCATGAGGGATCGTTCAACTTCACCTGGAATCCACTGATCAAGGAGGCAGGGCGCAGCGCATTCGAAGCACGGTCAAGTGCCGAACTGGGAACGCCCTATCGCATCGTGCAGCGTGATGACAACAGCCCGACCCGAACGTCCCCGGCGGCGGCAAAGGCGGAATATTTTCCGATCCTGTTTGTCGAGCCGATTGCATCGAACCGGGCAATCCTGGGGCTCGAACCCACTTCGATCGAAGCCGGCGCACGTGCCATCAGCTTATCCCGGGCGAAAGGCGTGCCGGTCGCGAGCGAACCCTTCACCCTCACACAGGAACGTGCCGGACAGCTTGGGGTTGTGATCTATCACGCCGTCGTCCGCGATGGCGCGGAAAATGCCCTTGCTGGCATCGTGAGCAACGCCTTCCGGATGGACGACATTCTGCAGCACACCTTTGCCCGGGTTGCGGACGTCAAGATTGAAGCCTGTCTGGTCGACATGAGCACGGCAAACGGTCCCATGCGTATTTCCGGCGTGGTGGGGTGCGAGCATTCCGCATGGGCTGAAGGACCTCTTGCACTGATTCGACCGATCGATTTCGCCACACGCACCTGGCAGGTACGGCTACGCGCATCACCCGACTACTTTGGAGAGCGCCAGTCATGGGCGGGCTGGCTATCGATCGTGATCGGCGTGCTCGCAACCGCTATTCTTGGTGCATTTCTTTTGATCACGACCGGCAACACCCGTCGCATCCAGCATCTGGTCGACATGCGCACTGCCGAGCTCGCAGAGACCAGCCGCGACCTCCTCAAAGAAAAACGCACCCTCAGCCGCGCCCAGAACATCGCAAGAATGGGCAGCTGGGAGATCGACGCCGCTTCTGGTCGGGTGATCTGTTCGGACGGCCTGCGTGCCCTGCTCCCTTTGCCGGACGGCGATGAAATGTCGCTCGCAGGGCTGCTCGAACTGTTCGTCGCAGACGATCGCAAGGCGCTGATGGACGCAATCACCCAGGTCAGCGCAGGGCAATCGCCGCGCGGCTGCGATTGCAGAACCAACGAGCAGCTGCCACGCATAATGCATGTCTTGATCGAGGGCGAATGGCATGAGGGTACGCTCGTGCGAATCGATGGAACGGCCCAGGACGTCACCGCCGCGCGCCGCGCCGAGCACGACATCACCCAACTCGCGCTGTATGACGCACTGACCGGCTTGCCCAATCGCAGTCACTGGATGCGTCACGCCCGCAGCGCAATCAAGATTGCGCAGCGGCATGACGACAAGCTTGCGGTGCTGTTTCTCGATCTCGACCAGTTCAAGACCGTGAACGACTCGCTCGGCCATGCGGTCGGCGACCGGCTGCTCACCACCGTAGCAAGCCGACTTGCCGGTTGCGTGCGCGAAAACGACATGCTCGCGAGACTGGGGGGTGACGAATTTGTAGCCTTGCTAAGCCGGCTCAACGACGATGGCGATGCGGCGACGGTTGCGCGGAAGATGCTCACGGTGCTGAGCGAAGTCATCGTGATCGAGCAACACGAACTCAACTTGTCGGTCAGTATCGGGATCGCCCAGTATCCCGCGGATGGCAGCGAGATCGACACCTTGCTGAAGCATGCGGATATCGCCATGTACAGCGCCAAGGACGGCGGGCGTAACAACTACCAGTATTTCGTGCCCGAGATGAATGTTCGCGCGCTCGACCGACTAATGATCGAGAGCGGATTGCGGCGTGCGCTCGAACGTGACGAGCTCGCGCTCCACTATCAAGCCCAGATCGACACCCGTAATGGCAGGACGATCGGGGTCGAAGCGCTACTGCGTTGGGATCACCCCGAGATGGGTTCGGTTGCGCCGGATCGCTTCATACCGATCGCTGAAAACTGCGGACTCATCTCCCCTCTCGGTGCATGGGTGATGCATGCCGCCTTTTGCCAGCAGGCCGCCTGGGCGCGCCAGGGCTGGTCGAACCTTGTGGTAGCGGTGAACATCTCGGCGCTGCAGTTTCGCAAACCTGACTTCGTCGAAACGGTACGCGACCTTTTGGCTGAAACTGGCGCAACAGCCAATTTGATCGAACTCGAGATCACCGAAAGCGCACTGATGCAACCCGGCGACGAGTTGCTCGAGCGCCTCAATCAGCTTGTGCAGATGGGTATCAAGCTCTCGCTTGACGACTTCGGCACGGGTTATTCGAGTCTAGCCTATCTAAAGCGGCTACCCATCAGCCGCCTCAAGCTCGACAAGTCTTTTGTTCGCGACCTGCCCGGCGATGCCGAAGACGCAGCAATTGCCTCGGCCGCAATCTCAATGGCGCGCGACCTGGGCCTGGAGGTAGTGGCAGAAGGGGTCGAGACCGGCGCGCAACGGGCGTATCTGGCCGAGCGCGGTTGCACCATCATGCAGGGTTATCTGTTTTCCCATCCAGTGCCTGCGTCTGAACTCACCCACCTGCTCTCTGCGGACGAGGCGCCCGGCATTGCAAGGTCTTGAGCACACTGCCGGGACGACGCACATTGATCTCTCCCTGATCTCTCCCTGAAGGCGGGGAGAGATCAGCGCAGGTGTCATCCGGCGCGGACGAACACGATACGGCCCTTGTCCACGCTTACCACGATCCGGTCCTTGGCTGAGAACTTGCCTTCGAGGATCGCCTTGGCCAGCGGATTCTCGATCTGCTCCTGGATTGCACGCTTGAGCGGTCGCGCCCCATAGACCGGGTCGAAGCCGGCGGTGGCAAGCTCGGCCAGCGCTTCTTCGCCCACCTCGATCGACATGTCAAGCCTAGCCAAACGCTGATCGAGGTAGCGCAACTGGATCGCGGCAATGCGGGCAATGTGTTTCTCGTCGAGCGCATGGAAAACCACGACCTCGTCGATACGGTTGATGAACTCCGGCCGGAAAAAGGTCTTGACCTCGGCCATCACCGCCAACTTGACCACCCCGTAGTCGTTGCCCGCCATCTGCTGAATCATCTGGCTGCCGAGGTTCGAGGTCATCACGATTACGGTGTTCTTGAAATCCACCGTTCTGCCCTGCCCGTCGGTCATCCGGCCATCGTCCAGCACCTGCAGCAACACATTGAATACATCGGGATGAGCCTTCTCGACCTCGTCGAACAGGATCACGCTATAGGGCTTGCGCCTGACCTGCTCGGTCAGATAGCCGCCCTCCTCATAGCCGACATAGCCGGGAGGCGCTCCGATCAGGCGCGCGACCGAGTGCTTCTCCATGAACTCACTCATGTCGATGCGCACCAGGTGATCCTGCGAATCGAACAGGAATTCGGCCAATGCCTTGCACAGCTCGGTCTTGCCGACACCCGTCGGCCCAAGGAACAGGAAGGAGCCATAAGGCCGGTTCTCATCCGACAGACCCGCGCGCGAGCGGCGGATAGCATCGGCGACCAAGCGCACCGCTTCATCCTGTCCGACCACGCGGGCATGCAGGCGCTCTTCCATCTTCAGGAGCTTCTCGCGCTCGCCCTGCATCATCTTCGACACCGGAATGCCGGTCGCGCGCGACACCACTTCGGCAATTTCCTCGATGCCAACCTGGGTTCTCAACAGCTTGTTGGGCTGGCTGTCGCCGCCCTGCTCAGCCACATGCAACTGGGCCTCGAGCTGGGGCAATTTGCCATACTGAAGCTCCGCCACCTTGTCGAGCTGGCCCTTGCGCTGGAAGTCGGCCATCTGCGCGCGCAGGTTGTCGATCTCTTCCTTGATATGGGCCGACCCTTGCGCCTTGGCCTTCTCGGCCTTCCACACCTCTTCGAGATCGTTGTACTCACGCTGGAGCTTGGCGAGTTCTTCCTCAATCAGCTGCAGGCGCTTTTGCGAAGCCTCGTCCTTCTCCTTCTTCACCGCCTCGCGCTCGATCTTGAGCTGAATCATGCGCCGGTCGAGCTTGTCCATGACCTCGGGCTTGGAGTCGATCTCCATCTTGATCCGGGCCGCCGCTTCGTCGATGAGGTCGATGGCCTTGTCCGGCAGGAAGCGATCGGTGATGTAGCGGTGGGACAACTCGGCTGCGGCAACGATCGCCGGGTCGGTGATGTCGACGCTGTGATGGATCTCGTACTTCTCCTGTAGCCCGCGCAGGATCGCGATGGTGGCCTCGACCGACGGCTCGTCCACCTGCACTTTCTGGAAGCGCCGCTCGAGCGCGGCATCCTTCTCGATGTACTTGCGATACTCGTCCAGCGTGGTCGCGCCGATGCAGTGCAACTCACCACGTGCAAGCGCCGGCTTGAGCATGTTGCCTGCATCCATCGCGCCCTCGGCCTTGCCCGCACCGACCATGGTGTGAAGCTCGTCGATGAACAGGATGATGCGCCCCTCGTCATGCGAAATTTCCTTGAGCACTGCCTTCAGCCGCTCTTCGAATTCACCCCGGTACTTGGCCCCGGCCAGCAGCGCCGCCATATCGAGCGACAAGACCTTCTTGCCCTTGAGGGTTTCCGGCACCTCGCCGTTCACGATGCGCTGGGCCAGACCCTCGACGATCGCGGTCTTGCCCACACCCGGCTCGCCGATCAGAACAGGATTATTCTTCGTCCGGCGCTGCAGGATCTGGATGGCCCGGCGAATCTCGTCGTCACGACCGATCACCGGGTCGAGCTTGCCCAGCCGGGCGCGTTCGGTCAGATCCATACAGTACTTGCCCAGCGCCTCACGCTGGCCCTCTGCCTCTTGCGAACCCACCGACTGGCCGCCGCGCACCGCATCGATCGCAGCCTCGAGCGCGGTTCGCGCCAGACCGTGCTGCTTGAGCAAACGCCCCACATCGCCCTTGTCGTCGCACAGTGCGAGCAGATACATCTCGCTCGCAATGAACTGGTCGCCGCGCTTTTGCGCCGCCTTGTCGGTCAGGTTGAAAAGATTGGACAGATCCCGCCCAACCTGAACCTCCCCACTTTGGCCCTGCACCTTGGGCAGACGTTCGATCAGGGCCTTGAGACCGGTCTTGAGCGGCGGAACGTTGACTCCAGCACGCTGCAGCAGCGAAACCGTACCACCATCATCCTGGTCGAGCAGCGCCGCAAGCAGATGGGCGGGCTCGATTGACGGATTGTCATTGCCGACCGCGATGCTCTGCGCATCGGCGAGGGCCTGCTGAAACTTGGTTGTGAGCTTGTCGAAGCGCATGGCGCGAAATCCTTCTTCCGATTTGGAGACTGATATCGGAGGTGGGGGCTCGCCGATCAAATTCAAGCGCTCGGGCACATGCCGGCAAGCCCTTTCGCGACCCGAATCGGGGAATTGTTGCTGCAGTGCAACAAACTATCAGAATCAACACGGTGCTGGCGCGACAAAGCCATCGGCCGACAGACGTTTTGTGTTACTTTAAAAGCCGAGCCGAGGATCAAGCACCTGGACGGTTGAAGTTGGCAGCCCGGTCGTGGAAATAACACAGGCCTCACTCACTACTCGAAAACAACGCTCATGGGAGGAAGAATCATGGCGACCAAACAAGATCAGTACAACGAACTCCAGAAGAAAAACCTTGAAGCGGCGATGCGCCTCGCGCAGATGTCGATCGAAAACTCGCAGCGACTGATGGAACTTCAGGTTGCCACCGCGAAGAGCCTGTTCGAGGAAGGCGTGAACAACGCCAAGGCCCTGAGCGCCGCAAAGGATCCGCAGGCGATGATGGAGCTGCGTACCCAGTTCGCCCAGAGCTCGACCGAAAAGATGCTCGCCTGCGCGCGCGAAATCGCCGAACTCACGAGCCGCACCCAGACCGAAGTCGGCAAGCTGGTCAGCGAACAGCTGAGCAGCGGCGGCCAGGACATGTTCGAAGCCATGCAGAAGATGTTCAAGGGCATGCCGATCTCCGACCAGAACTCCATGAGCGCGATCCAGACCGCAATGGACACCACCCGCGCAGCCTTCGAACAAATGACCCGCGCTTCGACCGAAGCGTTTCAGATGTTCAACCAGGCCAGCAAGGGCAAGAAGTAATCCCTGAGCCTGGTCATGAAAACGGCGCCTCTGGCGCCGTTTTTTTTGACTGCATCATTCGGGGTCGTTGTCCAGGCCGAGTACGGAGAACGATCAGCGGCGCAGGTCGAGTTCGCCCCAGCGCAAGGCTGCGGTGTCGTCGCTTTCGCGCGCATCGACCCAGCGTGCGCCCTCGGGCGTCTCCTCCCGCTTCCAGAATGGGGCCCGGGTCTTCAAGTAATCCATGATGAACTCGCAGGCTGCGAACGCGTCACCCCGGTGTCGGCTCGCGACCCCTACGAACACGATTCGATCGCCAGGGCACAATCTCCCGAAACGGTGAATCACCCGCACATGGTCACACTGCCAACGCCCGCTCGCCTCGGTCACGATGTCGTGCAGCGCACGCTCGGTCATGCCGGGATAGTGCTCCAGCGTCATCGCCGATACCTCGGCACCCACATTGCCGCGCCGCACCAAACCAACGAACGAAGCCACTGCGCCGACGTCCGGGTCGCCCGCACTCAAGCCGACAATCTCCGCCCCCGGGTCGAAGTCCGCCTCCTGAACACTCACCAACATGTTCATCCTCCAGTCACCGGCGGGAAGAACGCGATCTCGTCGCCGGCAGTAATGGTTTCACCCGCATCCGCCATGCGCTGATTACGGGCGGCCCGAACATTGTGCCCCGGCCCGAGTGCCTGCCACGACTCGCCCCGCTCAGCAAGAAAACGCTGCAACGCTCCTATCGAGGTGACGCCAGGCGGCAGGGCGAGCGACTCGCCCGATGTGCCCAGAGCATCACGAAGTGCAGCGAAATACAGAATCTTTATCGTCATGATTTCAGTAGAGCAGATCACCATAAGAAATGAAACGCACCATCTCGCCCCGCTTGATCGCGGTGCCGGCCGGTACATCGACCAGGCCTTCGGCCCACACTATCGAAGACAAGGCCGCGGGCCCCTGGTTGCCGAACAGTTGCACCCTGCCCTCATCCGAGATTCGACCGCGCAGGAATTCCCGGCGTGCATCGGGGCGCTGCCAGTCGAAATCGGCCTCCAGCACCAGGCGTCTCGGGCACAGCTTGCGCGCGCCCTGAGTCGCGAGAATGAACGGGCGGACCATCATCAGAAAGGTCACGAAACTCGACACCGGATTGCCAGGCAATCCGATGAAGGCACAGTCGCCGACATGGCCGAATGCGAGCGGCTTGCCGGGCTTCATCGCGATCTTCCACATCTCGAGCGCCCCTTCGGCCTCGACCGCCGGCTTTACATGGTCCTCTTCACCAACCGACACGCCGCCACTGGTGATGATGAGATCATTGCCAAGCGATGCTTCACGCAAAGTGGCGCGAGTGGCATCGAGGCGATCGGGCACGATGCCGAAATCGTGCACCTCGCAGCCAAGGCTTTCGAGCAATACTCGCAACTGAAAACGGTTGGAGTTATACACGCGACCGGGTGGCAAGGCCTCGCCCGGCATGATCAACTCGTCGCCGGTCGAAAACAGCGCCACCCGCATGCGCCGCACGACTTCGAGTCGGGCCACACCCACGGAGGCGGCCAGGCCGATCTCGGGAGCGCCGAGGCGGGTACCGCGTGGCAGCACCCGCGCGCCGAGCGCAACTTCCGAACCCGCGCTGCGAACCGCCTCACCGATACGCGGATGATGGTTGATGGTGACACGGTCGCCGTCGGCTTCGCACAACTCCTGCATCACCACAGAGTCGGCCCCGGCTGGCAGCGGCGCACCGGTGAAGATGCGTGCCGCGCTGCCCGGCACGAGCGCATGCCCGACGCTGCCCGCAGGAATGCGCTGGCTCACTGGCAGCGTGGTGCCGGAAACCGCCACATCGGCTGCGCGGATCGCATAGCCATCCATTGAAGAGGTATCGATCGCCGGCACCACGATCGGCGAACATACCTCCTGGGCGAGTATCCGTCCGTATGCAGCAAGCGTGTCCACGTCTTCACTTGCGGCAATGGGTCTGGCCTTGGCGAGCAGTGTCGCCAGGGCGTCGTCGAATGAGAGCATGTTGGCATTCATGGCGTGAGCGCGCTTCCCGAGTGTGCAAGCATGAAATCTGCAATTTCCGCCGCATCGTTGAGCGGCAGGATCGGCAGTGGCGCCTCGATGGCCGCATCGGTTGCAACAGCCACCACATGCGGGCTGTCGGGCCACAGCGGGGGCTTGCCGTTCTCAAGTCTGAAGACTTCGATCTTGGGCACGGCAGCAGCCTTGAAGCCTTCGATCAACACCACGTCGCAAGGCCCCAGCAAGCGCAGTTGCTCCTCGAGGGTCGGCTCCGGTTCGTTCCGCAACTCGTGCATCAGCACCCAGCGCTGCCCGGACAACATCAGCACCTGGCTTGCACCGGCCTCGCGATGTCTGAACGAGTCCTTACCCGGCCGATCGAGATCGAAGCCGTGATGAGCATGCTTGATGACCGAAACCCTGAGTTTTCGCGAGGTGAGTTCCGGAATCAGCTTTTCGAGCAAAGTGGTCTTGCCCGAGCCAGACCATCCAGCGATACCGAAAACGATCATGTCTTGTACAGCAGAAATTTTGAGCGCCAAGGATACCGCAATCCCGGTTAACGTAAAAATCGCCGTGGCGATTCACTACGTTCCCCTCGCCCGCTTGCGGGAGAGGGGTTGGGGGAGGGGGAACGGTCTGGCGGCTTTCATGATTCGGTCGCCATCACCGTTAGCTGACCGCGCTTGTCGGCGCGAGCGATTCGAGAAAAGCCACCGCTTCAGCTTCGACCCGGGTTCGCCGCATCGGTGGCAGGCTGCGCCACACGATCTTGCCATAGGGCTTGTCGATCATGCGCGGATCGCAGATGCACAGCAATCCCCGATCGCGCTCGGTACGGATCAGCCTGCCGGCACCCTGCTTCATGTTGATGACGGTGCGCGGCAACTGGTAATGCATGAAGGGGTTGAGTCCCGATCGTTGCAGATGCTCGACGCGCGCCGAAAGCACCGGGTCGTCGGGCGGGGCGAACGGCAACTTGTCGATGATCACCAGCGACAAGGCGTCGCCGGGCACGTCGACGCCTTCCCAGAAGCTCTGACTGGCCACCAGCACCGCGTTGCCCATGCGCCTGAAGCGGTCGAGCAACTCGGTGCGCGAGCCTTCGCCCTGCAGCAGCAAGGGCAGCTTGTCATCAGCAGCAGCCAGCGCATCGGCCAGCAAGCCATGGATGCGCCGCATCGCCCGCAGCGAGGTACACAGCACGAAGGCACGCCCGCGTGCAGCGCGGATCAGTGGCAG
>JAEUNS010000310.1 GCA_016790005.1 Zoogloeaceae bacterium | reverse complement strand
GCGGGTCGATCGCTGGCCGCGGCGATTGCATGCGCAACTGATCGATGGGCTCGCGGCAAGTGGTGCGGTCGCGGTCGGCTTCGATCTGCTGTTTCAGCAGGCGCGCGAGCCGTATGACGATGCGTTGTTGAGCGCGGCGCTAGGTGCGGCCGGCAACGTGGTGCTGGTCGAAGGTGTGCGTCGCGAGCTCATGCATTCGTCTGACGGGCGGGTGATTGCAAGCGTGGACGAGCGGCTGGTTCCGCTGGATATGTTTTCCGTAGCGGCACACGCGACCGGGCCCTTCCTGTTGCCCAAGACGCCTGATGGTGTGCTCGAATTCTGGGACGAGATTCCGGCACTGGGTGATCGGGCATCGCTGCCGCTACTGCTTGCCCGGCTGTATTTCGCACATCAATCGGGTGTGACGGCCGATGAACTGCCATCGGAATTGCACCTCGACAAGCCGGCGGGGGCAGCCAAATCGGATGGGCGCCGGATCTTGAACCTTTATGGTCCGCTTGGAAGCGTTTCGACCATTGGCTATGCGGACGCGCTGGCAGCGCTGGCGAATGGCGCCGCCGCTGCCGAACTGTTTGGTGGCAAGGTCGTGCTGGTCGGCCAGTCTGAATCGAACCAGTCGCGACAAGTCGATGCCTATCGAACCCCATTCAGCACCCGTGATGGGCTCGACGTGAGCGGAGTGGAGCTGTGCGCGACCGCGGTGGGCAATCTGACCGAGGGGACTTGGCTCGAGCGACCTGGCGAGGGCGTGGCGTTGGCGCTTGTCGTGCTGATGGCGGTGCTGCTCGCGCTGCCATGGGCATTCGTCGGCGCGAGGTCGGCACTGCTACTCACCGTCGTGCTTGCGCTCGCCTATGTCGGCATCGCTCAGCTCGCGTTCTCGCAACTCTACATATGGCTGCCGCTCGTCGTACCTGCCGGATTCGCGCCGCCAATCGCGGTGGGGCTTGGTCTCGCCAGCCAGTATCGCCAGGCACGCCGAGAGCGTGCGCGCTTTGCCAAGGCGGCCGAACTGGGCATCCCCGCGCGCGCGGCGGCCCGCCTGGCGGCGGTGCTGGGTAGCCACAGCGATGGCAGTACGGTCTTCGCGGTGTGCATGTGCAGCGACATCGAGGGCTACACCCGCCTGTCGGAATCGCTCAGCCCGCTCGAGACCCGTAACCGGCTGAATGCGTATCTCGCCAGCTTTCTGCCGGTTGTCGAACGCCATGGCGGCTACGCCGCCGACATCGTCGGCGACTCGGTCATGACGGTCTGGATCGCGAGCGAGCCCCGTGAGGCAGTGTTTGCACAGGCCTGCAAAGCCGCGCTGGTGCTCGACCGACTCATGAACCACGGTGAGTCGCCCGCCGCGTTGCGCACCCGCTTCGGTTTGCACTGCGGGCCGGTGTTTTTTGGCGAAGTAGGTAGCGACGGCCGGCGTGAGCTGCGTGTCGTTGGCGACATCGTCAATACTGCGAGCCGGATACAAGGCATCAACAAGTATCTCGGCACCCGGATACTCGCGTCGGCCGAGGTTGCAGACGCGATCGACCCGCAGCTACGGCGCAAGCGCGGGCGTTTTGCGCTAGTCGGCAAGTCCGAACCGCTGCTGCTGAGCGAGTTGAGCGAAGAAACCCTGCCGGCTTCGGCCGATCAGGCATTTGCGGCCGGTCTGGCGTCATTCGAGCTGGGGGACTTCGCGAGCGCAGAGCGTTTCTTTGCCGACGCCGCCACCTTTGGCGATGCTGGACCGGCAGAGTTTTATCAAGCCCGGTGCCGGATCGGGATGCAACCGAATCCTGGCAAGGACTGGCGTGGAGTGGTCGATCTGGGTGTCAAGTAAAGTGCTGGCTGGCGCGGCGGCGGACTGCGCTACCCACGACATGAACGAAGATGCCCTGACCGGGCGTGTGAACTTGAGCAGAAATCAAGGAATAAGCTCACAAAATCGCAGAACTTTGTGGCGCTCATGAAACATCCTGACTAACATTGACAGCCAGTCTTGGGTTTGCAGCCCCTGAAACCGTGGCTGCGACGCTTGCCGATGTGGCTTGCGATCGGCAATTTGCCTGGTCAGGCGTGGCGACGCAATGCGATGTTTGCCCTGATCGAATCAGAAACGATGAACCTTGGTCGATACCACATGCAGATTTTCAGGCCGCATCACTTCAAACACCCCTATCGTCGCGTCTCCTTCCTTTTCTGCATGCTCGGTATGACGATTTCGCAAGTGGCGGCAGCCTGTGAAAATCCTGTGGGACGGCTCGAGTCGGCTGAATCGGTCGTCGAGATGCGACAGGCCGGAAGAGGCGCCTGGATTCGCATCGAACCCGCTCAGCCATTGTGCGAGGGCGATCAGGTTGTGGTGCGCGCCCCGGGACGTGCGTCGGTGGTGCTCAACGACGACATTCTGGTGCGACTGGATCAGAACACCACGCTCACGCTGACACGGGTCGCACCCAACGTCGATGCCCAGCTCGGAATGGTCGAGGGGCTGATTCATGTCATCACCCGCTTTCGCAAGCGTTTCGAGGTCAATACGCCATTCGTGAACGCGATGGTCGAAGGCACCGAATTCTCGGTCAGGAGTGGCGACGGGCTGGGCCGCGTCGTGGTGACGGAAGGGCAGGTGCGGGTGCTCAATGCCAAGGGCGAGCAAACGCTGGCGAATGGCGAAGCAGCCGCGGCGAGCGGCGAGAGCGCACCGGGCCGGATCGAGGTCAAGGTGCTCGACACCGTACGCTGGGCAATTCACTACCCCCAGATTGTGTGGGTCGACACGACTGCCCGCGCCCGGCTGCCCGAATCCTTGGCCAGCGTCGTCGAGGCCGCCCAGCAGGCGCTGGCGCGGTCGAAGCCCGCGGAGGCGCTGCAATTGCTGGACCAAGCCGGGCCGGCGGGGCAGCTTGCCGAGCTTGCCCCGCTGCAGGTAAGCATTCTGCTGGCACTTGGCCGGATAGAACCCGCACGCACCCAACTGGCTGCGCTCGAGCCTGCGGAGGGCGCTGCAGCGTTGGCGCTCGAGGCCTTGCTGGCCGTGACCGTCAACGATGTCGAAAGCGCCGAGAGCACCGCCCGCCGTGCGGTCGCGGCCGACCCCGCGAGTGCCGCCGCCCAGCTGGCGCTCAGCTATGCATTGCAGGCCGGGATGAACGTGCCTGCCGCCCATGCTGCGGCGGTGCGCGCGACCGAGCTGACTCCCGAGAATCCGTTTGCCTGGACCCGCCGTGCAGAGCTCGAGCTGTCACTTGCCCGAACCACTGACGGACGTTCATCTGCGGTCACGGCGCTGGAACTTGCGCCAGGACTTGGGCGCGCGCATGCGCTGACCGGCTTTGCCGATCTGCTCGAGGGCAGCCTCACCGCCGCGGACGCCGCGCTAGGATCGGCGATCGCGGCGGATCCGACCGACCCGTTCGCACGCTTCGGCCAAGGCCTGGTGGCGCTTAACCGGGGGCAGCTCAAGCAGGGGCGCAGCGCGATCGAACTCGCGGTATTGCTCGACCCGACCAATGCCGAGCTGCGCAGCTACCTCGGCCGGGTTTATCTCGAGGAGCAGCGCAGCGCGCTTGCCGCGGATCAGTTCGATCTGGCCCGGGCGCTCGATCCGGGCTCGCCCACACCCTGGTTCTTCGATGCCTATCGCCGCCTGCGGGCCAACGACCCGCTCGGCGCCCTGCGCGACACCGACAAGGCGCTCGAGCTCAATGAAAATCGCGCGGTGTTCCGCAGCCCCGAGCTGCTCGACAGCGATCGCGCTGCACGCAGCACGCTGCAGGGCCTGGCGTTCGGCGAGATCGGCTTCGATCGGCCGATGCGCGCGGCCGGCCTTGGCGCCCTGCGTGACGACCCGTTGAGCGCCTCGGCCCACCGCTTGCTGGCCGACAGCTATGCCCGCGAGAGTGGTCTCGAGTCGGCGCGCGCAAGTCAGTATCTGCAGATGAGCCTGCGCCAGCCGCTCGGTGCCGCGCCGGTGCCGCCGCAGGTGCTGCTGCCCGGGCTACCGCTTCTGGGCGGCTCGCGCCTGCTCTCGCCGGAAGAGGTGACCGATGTGGTGGGACGCAAGCCCATGCACTTCTCGGTCTCGGCACTGGGCGGCAGCCAGGACACCCTGGGCGGCACCCTGACCGCATCCCGTGCCTGGGAGCAGACGCAATTGTCGCTGGGCTCATTTCGCTATCGCAGTGACGGGGTTGGCGACAATGCCGATGTGGATCTGGCCGTGGACCGGGTCGCGTTGCAGTTTGCAGCCACCGCGTCCACCACGCTGCATGCCGAAGCCTGGCAAAGTGACGAGTCGGGTGGCGATGTCGGGCAACGCTTCTTCGACGACCAGGTTGTGCGCAGCTTCGATACCGAGCGCAAGCTCGGCCGCCTCGCATTCCGAACCCTGCTCGATCCGCAGAGTGAGCTGATCGGCAGCTATGCGCTGTCGGACAACGAAGCGAGGAATACCGATCTGATCGAGCTTGAACCAGGCCTGTCGCAAAAAGGGCGGATCGACGAAACTGCCGAGGGCCGCGACCTGGCGCTGCAGTATCTGCGCGCGACCGAACCCTACACCCTGACGCTGGGCGCGAGCCGCTACCGTCAGGATCGCGAAACCCAGTTCGAGGACACCATCTGCTGCGTGCCCGACGAGTTGGTGTTCACCTCGCCGCGTTTTGAGAACGACGATGAACTCGACGGCGTCTACGGCTACCTGCGCTACAGCTTTGCTACCCCGTTCGACGCGCATCTTGGTGCCGCCTACCAGCGCTTCGAGAGTGACGACCCACTGCGCGCCGGTGAAGAGCGGACCAGCGGCAAGCTTGGCCTCGTGTATCGGCCGGACCGGACGACCCGTGTGCGGGCGGCCTGGATACAGAATCTGGCCGGCGAATATGTACAGCCCGGCTTGGAGCCCACCGAGTTCGCCGGTTTCGTACAGCAGCATGATGACCCGATCGCGACCTTTTCGACCACCCGCGCACTGGCCATTGACATGCGCCCGGTCGCGCAGGTGACGACCAGTCTCGAATGGTCGGAGCGCGATCTCGATGTACCCAACCGCAACTGCGGCTTCGCGCCCTGCAAGGCGCCGGTCGAGATCACCCGCTACCGCGCGCACGCTGGCTGGCAGGTCAATCCGCAGCTGGCCTTGTCAGTCGAGTGGCAGTATGAATCCACCGAGCAAAGCGAGTATGCAGCCGCCTTTTTTCCTGATCCGGTCGAGGTCAGGACCACCCGCTTGCCATTGCGCGCATGGGTCGGGCTCGGGCAAGGCTGGAGCCTCGGCTCCGAGGCCTTGCGGATCGATCAGCGTGTCGGCCTTCTCGCCGAGGGAGCGGTGCGTACCGAGAGCGAATCGTTCTGGCTTGCGAACTTCCGCCTGCGGCATGCGCCGGCAGACGTGCGGTGGAGTTTAGATCTCGAATTGCGCAACGCCTTCGATCAGGACTTCCGCTACCAGGATCCCAATTTGTTCGGCGCCGCGAGCGTACCGAGATACCTGCCGGAGCGCTCGGCGTTTCTGGCTTTTCGCTATCAGTTCTAGGCTCATTCATCACAGGGAGAAGGCGTCATGCTCAGACTTGAAGGTACTCGCTCAAACCGGACCGCAAGTGCGGCTGCATTTGTCGCTGCATTGCTGCTGGGTGGTTGCGCCGGCATGCAGGGCAACGATCATGGACGGCATGAGCAGCTCACCGCGCCGGAGCTCGCGAAGCGCTTCGTCGAGCCGGGCCAGGCAGTCGGCGCGATCGTGGTCAATCGCGATGGCGAGCTGGTCTTCGTTGATGAAGATGGCAAGGTCGTCGAGCCCTGCCGCCTGTGTGACGAGGGCGACGAAGCCTGCATGTCCGACAAGGCAAACGAACGAATTCCGATGTGCAAGAGCACCACCGGCACCACCATTACTGGCGTAACCCCGCTGAGTGTCGTCAGCCATACCGGCTCGCGCTGTATTCTGGTGACCAAGCAAGGCCTCTCGGGCTACTACACCTACCAGATCTGCTGGTGAGCGCGGGGCCTGGCCTGTCTTCGCCTTGGTCTCACGCCTGATCAGGCGTAGCGGGGATGCCAGGCTTCACCCGCGCCTTGGCGCGGGCCCGAGTTGATGCCGTCGATCGCATGCATTGCGTTTGCGATGCGACCAGCCTCGATCACGATCACCCGATCGGCGTGGGCGATCGTCTCAGGGCGATGGGCGACGATGATGCGGGTCAGCGGCAATGCACGCACCGCTTCGTTCACGCTGCGCTCGCGTGCGATGTCGAGATGGCTGGTGGCTTCGTCGAGGAAAAGGATCCGGGGTGCCCGGTAGAGCGCCCGGGCCAGCAGGATGCGCTGTTTCTGTCCGCCCGAGAGCACCGTGCCCATGTCGCCCACCAGAGTGTGGTACTGCATCGGCATGGCCTCGATGTCGTCGCGCACCGCGGCGAGCTGCGCACACTCGCGAATGCGCGCCAGGTCGGGCTCATTGGCGAAGAAGCAGATGTTTTCGGCAATCGAACCGGCAAAGAGTTGGTCATCC
>JAEUNS010000472.1 GCA_016790005.1 Zoogloeaceae bacterium | reverse complement strand
CTCAAAGACGTCAGCAAGGCTTTGCCCCTCCAAAACCTGGGCAACGAGCTGCGCGGACTGAACCAAGGCATACGCAAGGCTGCTGGGCTCGAGCGTTTGCCGTTGTGCTGAAGTTTTCTTGCTCAAGGGTGGCACTTGCTTCATCCAGTGGTAAGTTGCTTTGCGTGACAGTGGTCAGGCGCGGCTCGCCTTTGTCCGATTTCAGTGAGGTAGCCGCCTCGTCCACACTGTCTGCTTTCTGCAGACGAAGTGTGTTGGAGTGGCACCATTTTGACTCACTGAGAACTGCCCGATAGCTGATTTGCCTTGGGTACATTGTAGCGCCTTGGGCACTCAAGATCTGAACCGTCAGGCGATACAACCCTAGCCTTGTGTGAGGTAGTTTGTTTGAGGCCAGCTTGGGAGATCTAGTGGTTTGAACGACTCACCCGTTGTTTCACGTGAAACACCGCAAGTCCGAGCTTGAACATTTCTGTGGGTGAACGTTCCGCCGGCGCGGGAACTGAAAACTCGTGTAGATCACGATCACCTTGTGCCTCTGATCTCTTACATGCCTAAAACGAGGCGCATCCTCAAAGGTCAGAACAAGTCAAAAGTCATCTTCAACACCAGCGCGCTTACAACCACGAGAAAAACTTGGCGAACAAAGCCCGCACCATGACGAATCGCCATTCTCGAACCGAGAATTGCACCACTTAGATTGGCAAGAGCCATCATTCCGCCAAGCATCCACATGATCTCGACGTTGAGCGCAAAATAGCTTATAGCTGCCAGATTAGTCGCAACGTTAAGAATTTTCGCGGTAACAGAAGCCTTGAGAAAATCCATTGCTAGAAAGCGAACGAACAGGAAGATGAAGAAGCTACCCGTACCCGGCCCGAAGAATCCGTCGTAGAAACCTATTCCGCCGCCAATGACCACAATCCTCAGAACATCCCCTGCTGCCTCCCGCGGCGAACTCACTACCGTACCGAAGTCCTTCTTGATGAAGGTGTAGATGGCGACCAGTACAAGCAGAATCAGCACAAACGGCCGAATCATGTCTGGCGGAAGGTAGGTAACGGCCTTGGCTCCGTACCAAGAGCCGATCAATGCAGCCAAAGCGCCTGGGAGGGCAAGCCGCCATGGCACGCGAACCCTCCGCGAATACTGGATCGCTGCACTGCTCGTGCCAACGATACTTGCTACTTTGTTGGTGCCAAACAAGGTAGCAGGCGCCGTTGTGGGGAAAGCCGCCAAAAGCGCCGGCGTCTGAATCAGGCCACCACCACCCACGACGGCATCCACATAGCCAGCACC
The DNA here is from genome assembly GCA_016790005.1 of Zoogloeaceae bacterium. Taxonomy (GTDB): domain Bacteria; phylum Pseudomonadota; class Gammaproteobacteria; order Burkholderiales; family Rhodocyclaceae; genus UBA2357. The sequence continues at coordinate 8,219 of JAEUNS010000472.1, read as the reverse complement.
AAAAGCGGCAAGAGCAAGTAGCAAATAGACGAGTTCGATTTCGGCGCTCAAACTTTAATTAGCCATTCTAGTTTATCGATTCATGTCAAGCGTATAGCTTCAGAGCGTCCGTTGCGGACACGGCTCGGCGGCCATGAAACGCATTCTGAACTTTCAGGCTCGACGGCCATTCCACAAAGGCGCTCTTTGTTCCACGTGAAACAGTCGCCTCCAAGCACCACCGAAAATGTAACGTTCCAGTCATCTGGTACTTGAACACGCGCCGGGACACGCCCCCCCAAGCTACTTTCCTATACAGAAGCGGGAAAAGATCACGCCCAAGAGATCCTCCGAGCTGAACTCACCCGTGATCTCGCCAATGCACTCGTGCGCAAGCCGCAACTCCTCCGCAAACAGCTCCAACTGCAGACCACGCTCCCCCGCCTCACACACATGCGCCAATGCAGCCCGCAACGACACCAGATGTCTCTCCCGTGCCAGCGGCACCTCCTCGCTCGTCGCATGCCAGCCGACGACTCTCAGAAGCTCGTCCCGCAATAGATCAAGCCCCATTCCAAGCTTGACCGAAACACGCAACACCGGGACATCATCTTCAACGATCCGAGTCGCTACCCCACCCACAAGGTCGATCTTGTTGAACACGGTGACTCGCGGAATACTACCGGGCAGTTGCCGATCGATTTCACGGTCAGAGCAGACCATACCAATCCGCGCGTCGACCAGCCGCACAATCACATCCGCGCGCTCGATCTCACGCCAGGTCCGATCCACCCCGAGTCGCTCGACCGGATCATCGGTGGAACGCAGCCCGGCCGTATCAACCACATGCACGGGTATGCCCTCGAGTTGAATCGTCTCGCGCACCGCATCGCGGGTAGTGCCGGCAATCTCGGTCACGATTGCACGTTCCTCACCAGCAAGCGCATTGAGCAAGCTCGACTTGCCGACGTTAGGTTGGCCAACCAGCACCACATTCATGCCGCTACGCAGCAAGGCACCCTGTGAAGCGCGGTCGATCAATCGTTCGAGATCAGCACGAATGCACGCAAGCCGCTCGAAGGCGTTCGCCTTCTCCAGAAAGTCGATCTCTTCCTCGGGAAAATCCAGCGTCGCCTCGACCAGCATGCGCAGATCGATCAACTGGTCCGAAAGCAGATGAAGCTCGTTCGAGAACGCACCCGACAATGAACGTAGCGCCGAGCGCGCGGCCGCAGCGGTGGTGGCGTCGATCAGGTCGGCAACCGCCTCAGCCTGGGCGAGATCCATCTTTCCATTCAGAAATGCTCTGCGCGAAAACTCACCCGGCTCCGCAAGCCGCGCACCGAGCTCGATGCATCGCGCCAACAACAGTTGCAGCACCACCGGACCTCCGTGCCCCTGCAACTCGATCACATCCTCACCCGTAAACGACTGGGGTGCAGGAAAATACAGCGTGATTCCCTCGTCAATGACGCCGCCCTTGGCATCCCTGAAACGACCGAACCCCGCAATGCGGGGTTCGGGAATCTTGCCGGTAAGCGCCTGCACAAACGCAGCCAGACCACTACCCGACACCCTGATCACGCCGATGCCGCCACGGCCGGGGGCCGTGGCAACTGCGGCGATCGTGTCAGGCAGACTTGGCGTCGCCTTTCTTTCCACCTTCGATCATCCTGGTAATCTGCCATTGCTGCGCAATCGACAGCAGGTTGTTGACCACCCAGTACAGCACCAACCCGGACGGGAACCACAGAAACATGAACGTGAACACCACCGGCAGCGCCATCATCACCTTGGCCTGGATCGGATCGGGCGGAGTCGGATTCAACTTCATCTGTACCAGCATCGATGCACCCATGATGATTGGCAGGATGAAATACGGATCCTTCGCGGAAAGGTCTTCAATCCAAAGAATCCAGGGGGCGTGGCGCATATCCACACTACCGAGCAAGACCCAATACAACGCGATGAAAACCGGAATCTGTACAAGAATCGGAAGACAACCACCGAGCGGGTTGATCTTTTCCTTGCGGTACATCTCCATCATCTCTTGCTGCATCCGCGCCTTGTCGTGACCATACAGCTCTTTAAGACGCTGCATCCGCGGCCCAAGCACCCGCATCTTGGCCATCGACTTGTAACTGGCAGCTGATAACGGAAAAAACACCGCCTTGATCGCAACCGTCACCAGAATAATTGCCCAACCCCAGTTACCCGTCAGGCCATAGAACCATGACAGTACCCAGAACAGCGGTGCAGCAATCACCGTAAGCCAGCCATAGTCGACCACCAGTTCGAGCCCTGGAGCGACCTCCTCCAGCTTGCCCTGCTCTTGCGGACCAGCATAAAGACGCGTCGCCACCTGGCCGGTCGCGCCCGCAGCGATCGCATTCACCGGTACGATAACACCCGAGGAATAGAGATCCGGGCCAACCTTGCGGGCAAAGAACTCGCGCTGCACGCCAGCCTCAGGCAACCATGCACCAACAAAGTAATGCTGCACCATCGCCAGCCAACCATCGTTCGCATACTGCGCAAACTTGGCCTTGCCCTTCTCGATATCCTCGAAATGAATCTTCTGAAACTTGTCGGTATCGGTGAACACTGCCGGGCCGGTGAAGGTATTCACCCCGAACAGCTGTACCGCCTCAGCCGCCTGCCCATCGCGGGTGAACTGGAAGTACGCATGCGGCTGCAGCGTCGTTTCGCCGTTGTTGGTGATCTCGTAAGCCACATCAATCAGGTAGCTGCCACGATGAAAGGTCAGCAACTTGGCTACCTTCACACCGTTCTGCTCGGGCGCCTCGAGCCTGAGGGTCAGCGTATCCTCGCCGTCCTTCATCACATGCTCACCGGCCGGAAGCTCGAACAGCGTCTTGTGGTTGGGCATGCCCTCGCCGATGATCCCCGATTGCGCAGCGTAGAGATGACTCTTGCCATCATCGAACAGCTGGAAGCCCCGGCTTCGATCAGCGTTCGACTCATGTGCGGTCAGCTCGAGATTTACGATGTCACCCCCAAGGGCTGACACCTCGGCCACCATCAGGTCGGTACGCACCACCGCACGGGGCGCAGCCGCAGCAGCGCCCGTCGGCACACCATCGGGCGTTACCGTGGCGGCGGGAAGACCCGCACCCGGCGTCGGCACCGAAGCCCCACCCGGCTGCGCAATGCTGCCTTGCGCGGCGACCGGTGGAGCAGGCGGCTGATTGTGCCTGAGCCATGCGTCCCACAGCATCACGACTGAAAAGGAGAAGATAAGAAACAGGAAGATGCGGCGCTGATCCATCGGGCTATTGGTCTTTCTGCAAAGGTTCAGGGACGGGATCATACCCGCCGGGATGGAAAGGGTGGCATCGACCGACACGTTTGAGTGCCAGCCAGCCGCCCCGCATGGCTCCATGTTGCTCGACCGCCTCAACGGCGTACTCCGAGCAAGTCGGATGAAAACGACAATTGCGACCCATGAGCGGGCTGATCGCGTAGCGGTAAAAGCCTATCAGAGCGAGAAGAACTTTCTTCGCGATCACTTCAAGCGCCCAAAAAGCTGCAACAAATCATCACGGATCATCGCACGTGTTGCGTCCGAAACCCGCGCATGCAGGCGAATCACCATATCGAGCGAAGGCAGATCTGCGCGCCGAACCCGGAACTGCTCGCGCGCAATACGCTTGACCAGATTTCGCACGTTGGCACGCTTGGCCAGCTTCTTGGCCACGACCACCCCCATGCGCGCGGTTTCGCCTTCATTCGGGCGATAATGCACCACGAAGTAGCGGCCCTTCACTGCCCGCCGGAAAGCAAAAACGGATGAAAACTCATCCGTTTTGCGTAATCTGTAGGCGTCGAGAAATCGTTGATCAACGCCTGGCAGGCGCAGCACCTCAGACAGCGAGACGGTGACGACCCTTGGCGCGGCGAGCACGGATGACCGCGCGACCACCACGTGTCTTCATGCGAACCAGAAAGCCGTGGGTGCGCTTGCGACGAACAACGGAAGGTTGATAAGTGCGTTTCATTTTGTTATGCCAATGTTTGAGTCAAACGCGGCATTTAATTGCATAATGCCCTGTTTGTCAAGAACTATTTTTACCCTTTCCTGTGGATAAGTCCGGCCGTCGGCGGTAGAATCGACTCTCGCGTTTTCGCCACCTGACTCCCCACGGGTGTTTGTCGTCCCTGGATAATTCTGCCCACAAGAGCACGATATCCATTTATTCAAACAATTGCGCATCCATCCGTAATTTCGCCGATCTCGCTGGGCGCGCCGGAAGCACGGTAACCACTTTGCCGCAAACACAAACCGCACAAACCGTGACTCAAGACATCTGGTCCTTTTGCCTGTCCCGACTGGAGAGCGAACTGCCCCCGCAGCAGTTCAACACCTGGATAAAGGCCCTGACTGCCGATTGCGGCTCGTCTTCCGCCGAGGCCTCGTTGCGCCTGCTCGCCCCGAACCGTTTCGTGCTGCAGTGGGTGCGCGAGCGCTACCTGCGGCGCATCGGCGAGCTGGGCGAAGAGTTTTTCGGCGCACCCATGCAGCTCGAGCTGGCGATCCCAGCCACTGGCGCCACCGCGGCCAAGGCCAATGCCGCTGTCGCCAGCGCAAAAGTGGTGCAAGTGCCGGTAGAGCCCTTGGGCACGGTAATCGTGCATACGCCCGCTCAAGCGGTATCGCAGGGCGGCGCTTCCGACGTCACCTACGAAAAAACCCGGCTCAATGCCGACTTCACCTTCGACACACTCGTCACCGGCCGCGCCAACGACCTCGCCCGCGCCGCCGCGATGCAGGTTGCACAGAACCCGGGCACATCCTACAACCCGCTGTTCATCTATGGCGGCGTCGGTCTGGGTAAGACCCACCTGGTGCAGGCCATCGGCAACGCGGTGTATCGCCACAATCCGCGCGCGGTGATCCGCTATGTGCATGTCGAAGACTATTACGCCGATGTCGTGCGCGCCTATCAGCAAAAGAGCTTCGACGCCTTCAAGCGCTACTACCGCTCGCTCGATATGCTGATCATCGACGACATCCAGTTCTTCAACAACAAGAACCGCACCCAGGAAGAATTCTTCCACGCCTTCAACGCGCTCACCGAGGCCAAGAAGCAGATCATCATCACCTGCGACACCTACCCCAAGGATATCCAGGGGCTGGAAGACCGCCTGATCTCGCGCTTCGACTGGGGCTTGACGGTGCAGATCGAGCCGCCCGAACTCGAGATGCGGGTCGCAATCCTCAAGAAGAAGGCCGAAGTACTCAGCGTTGACCTCACCGACGATGTCGCCTTCCTGATCGCCAAGAACCTGCGCTCGAACGTGCGCGAACTCGAAGGCGCGCTCAACAAGGTGGTTGCCTTTGCGCGTTTTCATGGCCGCTCGATCTCGCTCGAAGTTGCCAAGGACGCCCTCAAGGATCTGCTCAATGCCCACAATCGCCAACTGACCATCGAGCACATCCAGAAAACCGTCGCGGATTACTACAAGATCAAGATCGCCGACATGCACTCCAAAAAGCGCACCCGGGTCATCGCCCGCCCGCGCCAGGTCGCGATGTGGCTCGCCAAGGATCTCACCCCGATGTCGCTGCCGGCCATCGGCGAAGCCTTTGGCGGACGCGATCACACCACGGTGCTGCATGCATGCCGAACGATTGCAGACTTGCGACTCGCCGACCACCAGCTCAACCACGACGTCCACGTGCTTACCCAGGTCTTGCGCGGGTGAAGCCAATAGCCATTCGTTCGCGCCAGGCGGCGCCGCCGACCGACTCATTTTGACTGAAAGCAAACACTCGCCATGCACTTGCTCACCACCACCCGCGATACCCTCCTAGCCCCGCTGCAATCGGTCGCCGGCATTGTAGAGAAGCGCCACACCCTGCCGATCCTGTCGAATGTCCTGATCGAAAAGCAGGGCGAGCGGCTCACGATGCTCGCCACCGACATCGAGATCCAGGTTCGCACCATCAGCACCGGCGACCTGGGTGGTGAAGATGCGTCGATCACGGTTGCCGCCAAGAAGCTCCACGACATCCTGCGCGCGCTGCCCGACACCGCCGAGATCACCGTCAACATCGACGACAAGCGCATGACCGTCAAGGCCGGCAAGAGCCGCTTCGCGCTCCAGACCCTGCCGGCGGCCGACTACCCGACCATGAACCTGCCCGAAGGCGAAGGCACGCGCTTCTCGATCAGCCAGAAGTTGTTCAAGCGCCAGCTCGCCCAGGTGGCCTATGCCATGGCCCAGCAGGACATCCGCTACTACCTCAACGGACTGCTGCTGATCGCCGAGGGCGACCAGTTGCGCATGGTTGCAACCGACGGTCACCGCCTCGCCTACGCGGCCAACCCGCTCGAAGCCGCGATCACCCGCACCGAAGTGATCCTGCCGCGCAAGACCGTGATGGAGCTCAACCGTCAGCTTGCCGACACCGACGACACCCTCGAGGTCACGCTCGCCGGCAACCAGGCGGTGTTCCGCTTCGGCTCGATCGAGCTCGTCACCAAGCTCATCGACGGCAAGTTCCCCGACTACGAGCGCGTCATCCCCCAGCATCACCCCAAGATGCTCGCGTTCGACCGGGTTCAGTTGCTGTCATGCCTCAACCGGGTCGCGATTCTCACCAACGACAAGTTCCGCGGCGTGCGCATGGTGCTCGAAGACGGGCGCCTGAGAATCGTCAGCACCAACAACGAGCAAGAAGAAGCCCAGGAAGAAATCGAAATCGACTACCAGGGCGACGCGCTCGACATCGGCTTCAACGTCACCTATCTGCTCGACGTGCTCAACAACATCGGCACCGAGAGCGTCGAGTGGCGCTTCAACGACGGCAATTCCAGCGCGCTCATCACCCTGCCGGGCAACGACACCTTCAAATATGTCGTGATGCCGATGCGCATTTGACGGCGCCCAAGCGATGCCCATTCTGACCCTCCCCTTGAAGGGGAGGTGAAGCTGCTCTTCACGAATCACCCGAGATCACCATGTCCGAAACACCGAACACCCCGCAGCAACCCTCCATCCCCGGCGACTACGACGAATCCAGCATCCAGCAGCTCGAAGGCCTCGAGGCCGTGCGCAAGCGCCCCGGCATGTACATCGGCGACACCTCGGACGGTACCGGCCTGCACCACATGGTGTTCGAGGTCGTCGACAACGCCATCGACGAGGCGCTCGCCGGCCACTGCGACGACATCGTGATCACCATCCATGCCGACAACTCGATCTCGGTCACCGACAACGGCCGCGGCATCCCGGTGGGCGTGAAGATGGACGACAAGCACGAGCCCAAGCGCTCCGCCGCCGAGATCGTCATGTGCGTACTGCACGCCGGCGGCAAATTCAACCAGAACAGCTACAAGGTCTCCGGTGGCCTGCATGGCGTGGGCGTATCGTGCGTGAACGCGCTCTCGAAGTGGCTGCGCCTCACCGTGCGTCGCGACGGCCGCAAGCATGGTCTCGAATTCCATCGCGGCGTGCCGCAGGACCGCATCATCGAGCTCGTCGACGGCATCGAGACCAGTCCGATGAAGATGCTCGGCGACACCAGCAAGCGCGGCACCGAGGTGCACTACCTCGCCGACGACGAAATCTTCGGCAACATCGAATACCACTACGACATCCTCGCCAAGCGCCTGCGCGAGCTGTCGTTCCTGAACAACGGCGTCAAGATCCGTCTGATCGACCAGCGCTTCGGCAAGGAAGAGAACTTCGCCTTCGCGGGCGGGGTGAAGGGCTTCGTCGAATACATCAACCGCGCCAAGACCGCGCTGCACCCCACCGTGTTCTACGCCGCCGGCACCACCCGCATCCCCACTGGCGCCGGGCATGATGCCGAGCTCACCGTCGAAGTCGCGATGCAGTGGAACGACTCCTACGCCGAACAGGTGCTGTGCTTCACCAACAACATCCCGCAGGCCGACGGCGGCACCCACCTCACCGGGCTGCGCGCCGCGATGACCCGGGTCATCAACAAATACATCGAAGAACACGAGATCGCCAAGAAGGCCAAGGTCGAGATCACCGGCGACGACATGCGTGAAGGCCTCGCCTGCGTGCTGTCGGTAAAGATGCCCGACCCCAAGTTCGCCAGCCAGACCAAGATGAAGCTGGTGTCATCCGAAGCCCGCCCCGCGGTCGAAGAAGTCGTCGCCAACAAGCTCGGCGACTTCCTGCAGGAAAGCCCGCTCGACGCCAAGACCATCTGCGGCAAGATCGTCGAAGCCGCGCGCGCCCGT
>JAEUNS010000470.1 GCA_016790005.1 Zoogloeaceae bacterium | reverse complement strand
CCGCCACAAGCTGTCACAGGAGTATCTGGCGTTGCACGACACGCTGGCGCGAAAGTACGGTACCTGACTGATCGACTGCCGCGGTCAGCCAGCCGGACTGAGCTTGGCAACCGCCAGCAGCAACCATTTCACGCCCTCGGCGCCGAAATTGACTTGTACCCGCGCATCTGCCCCGCCGCCCTCGGCCGAAACGATCACACCCTGCCCGAACCTGGGATGAGTCACCAGCTGACCCACCCGCCAGCCGCCTGCAGACCGCTGGGCACTTGCGGCGGGCATCGTGGCCGGGCGGCTCGCCTGAGCACTGCGGCCAGCGCCGAAATGCCCGCCAGAGCTGGCGTGCGCACCCTGATTGCGCGCATTCGGCGGCGTGAGCCACTTGGTCAGCCCCTCGGGAATCTCCTCCAGAAAACGCGAACGCAGGTTGTAGCGGGTCTGGCCATGCAGCATGCGGCTTTGCGCAAACGACAGATAAAGCCGCGAGCGCGCACGCGTGACCGCCACATACATCAGACGCCGCTCCTCCTCGAGCCCCTCGGGCTCCAGCACACTGTTTTCGTGCGGAAACAAGCCCTCTTCGAGCCCGGATACGAACACCGCATCGAATTCCAGTCCCTTGGCTGCATGCACAGTCATCAATTGCACTGCGTCGCTGCCTGCATCGGCCTGATGATCTCCCGCCTCGAGCGACGCATGCGCGAGGAAGTCGGCCAATAGAGCATGCGGCTGCGCCAGTGCATCGGCATCGGCACCCGACTCGGCCATGAAATTGGTCGCGGCATTGATGAGTTCGTCCAGGTTCTCCAGGCGCTCCTGACCTTCCTTCTCGCTCTTGTAGTGGTTGCGCAGGCCCGAAATGTCGAGCACATGATCCACGACCTCCGCTAGGGTCAGGCGTGCGGTGTCGTGACGCAGCTTCTCCACCAGACTCACGAATTGGCCCAACACGACGCCCGGCTTGCCCCCCAGATGGGGCACCGTCGCATAAAGACTTGTGTTCCAGGTGCGGGCGGCATCCTGCAAGGCCTCGAGCGAGCGCGCCCCGATGCCGCGGGTAGGGAAATTGACCACGCGTGAGAACGCGGTATCGTCATCCGGATTGGCAAGCAGGCGCAGATAGGCCAGTGCATGCTTGATTTCCTGGCGCTCGAAGAAGCGCAGCCCGCCATACACCCGGTAGGCGATCCCGGCAGAGAACAATTGATGCTCGAGCACCCGCGACTGGGCGTTGGAGCGATACAGCAGCGCGATGTCGGCGCGACTCACCCCCTCGCGCACCAGCGACTGGATCTCATCGACAATCCAGCGCGCCTCGTCACTGTCGGCAAAGGCCTCGAACACCCGGATCGGCTCGCCCGCACCCTGCTCGGTCCACAGGTTCTTGCCCAGCCGCCCGCTGTTGCGGCGGATCACCGCGTTGGCCGCATCGAGGATGTTGCCGTGCGAGCGATAGTTCTGCTCCAGCCGGATCACGTTGGCGACCTTGAACTCGCGCTCGAAGTCGCGCATGTTGCCGATCTCGGCGCCGCGAAAGCGGTAGATGC
>JAEUNS010000464.1 GCA_016790005.1 Zoogloeaceae bacterium | reverse complement strand
CCTCCACGCCCTCACAGCCGAGCTGGAACTCATTCATGAGCACACGCGAAAATCCTGTCGTCTACGGCACCGAAGATCTCCTGATCAGTTTGTGCAATTCGGTGACCAAAGTCCTGACCGCCGCGACCCACAGCCAGGTTTACTATTCCGGCATGGCTCAACGCATCACCAAGACTTGTCTGAAGCCCGACATAGGTTGCTTCGTGTTGTTCGATGGCGGCTTTTCGGGGCTCGTGATCCTCAATTTCTCGTCCCAGGCGGCCATGGAGTTGTATGAGCGCTACATGCTCAACATGGGCATGTCGAAGGCAGACCTGGCCAATTCGCACACCTCGGACGAAGTCAGCAACATCATGGGCGAGCTGATGAATCAGATCGTGGGCGACTTCACCGGCAAGGTCGGGCGCGAACTGCAGACCCAGATCACCCAGAACCAGCCCAAGATGCTGGTGCTGAACAAGCAGGTCATTCTCAGCGTAGACACGCATCTGGACGAACCCGAATCGCGGCGGGTCACCTTTTACACCGGAAGCAACAACATCTTCTACCTTGAACTGGCCATCGATCGAACCGAGTTCATCAAGCTGTACGAGTTCGAGACGACCGAAGCGCCGGACCCGGATGCCCTGATGGAACAGGCCCACGCCGAACATGCAGACAGGCGCGACAGCCCGCAAACCCAGCTACAGGCGAGCGACACCGACGATCTGCTCAAGTCGCTCGGCATGTGAATTCGGGCCCGGCGCGTCAGCGCGCAAGGCGTTGTGCAAGTCGCAAGACCCTGCCCCGCTCCAGCTGCAGCGCAAAAGCCGGAAAGTCGAGACCGAAGCGCACGCGCAGTTCGGGCGAGATCGCGCGCAACCACTTCCAGCGTGGCTCGAATGCCGGGTCGCGAAACGCAAACACAATGAAGTTGCCATCCTCCGGCACCGGCACCGAAATCGCGATCACACGTTCATCGAACACCTCGAGAATCCGTTCTACATGCAGCGCGTAGCCGCGCCGGTCGCCCGCGATGTTCATCACCAGCAGGCCACGATCGTTCAGACGACGGCGGGCATCTTCATAAAAATCGGTCGCCAGCAGATCGGTCGCGACACCATCGACGCCAAACGCATCGACCAGCAGCACATCACAGCTTTCTTCCGACTCCGCCAGGTAACGCGCCCCATCGCAATGAATCACCCGAAACCGCGCGTCGTCCGGCGGAATCCCGAACAGATCGCGCAAGGCGATCACATGCGGGTCGATCTCGAGCACGGTCATCTGCGCCGCAGGCAAATGGCGGTGGCAAAAGTTCGCCAACGAACCGCCCCCCAGGCCGACCATCATGATCTTGCGCGGACGTGGATTGAACAGCAGAAAGGCCATCATCCGCTTCGCATAGCCCAGTTCGAGCAGGGTTGGATCGTCGACGCGGATGACGGTCTGCACGAAATCGGCGCTGAAATGCAATGCACGCAGCCCACCGTTCTCGAGCACAAAGGGCTTTTCATAGCTGCCTGCCAGCAAACGACTGGACAGCGCTACCGCATCACTGTCACCTGGCTCCAGCAGACGTATCAGCCCGGGTTCGTCCGGGAAAGGACTTGGCAGCTCGAACATTCGGATCTCAGTCATGAGTTGTAACAGCGCTGGAGCATAGCCGAAGGCACGCGCCGATGAGGCGGCGGGATGGAATCCTGATCATGCTAGACTGATTTTTTACCCCGAATAGCCGCATATGACCACCCCCGCCACGCCACAGCAATTACTTCACGGGCTCCTCGAATACATTCGCGAGCAGGCAAAGGTCGCAAAGCCGGGGGGTTTTCGTGTTTCGGGGACAGGCGCTGACGGCTTCGTCTGCAGGCGCGCCGACATTGCCGGCCAGCCTGGCATCGAGCTCGACCTGCGCTCCGACGACGATCACATCTGGCTGCGGGTGAGCCGACTGGCCGCAACGAGCCCCCCGCCACTGCCCGCGGAAATGCTGGACTTGATTACAGCCAGCGCGGATCCCGACGGCGCGCCCCCCGCAGTCAGCCAGAAGGGCATTGAGGCGCGGATTGAAAAACTGCCGGCCGAGGCCTCGTCCGCGGAGCGAAACGCTGCCGCAAAGTCCTGGTGCGCGCTGGCCGAACACCACCTCGGCGAATACGTCGGCCTCTGGGCTGCCTGGGCCCAGTGCGAGCGCCCGATCCGCCGGACCATCGCGCTGTATGGCGAGCTCTTCGCACTCAAGCATCAGCTCGAAGCCGAGGAGACCACCCGCCCGCGCGAGCTGGTCTGGGGCCTTGGGCTCACGACCTGGTCCGTCCCGGTCGACGGTGAAGCCGTGCCAATCGAGTATCCGCTGCTCACCCAGACCCTCGAGATTGCGATCGACGAGCAGACCATGGCGATCGAGATTCGACCGCGTGCCAGCGACGTGCGCGTAGAGATGGAGGCCTTCAGCACCTGCGCGGTCGAGGGCGCCGCCGCCGTCGAGCGCTCGGCCAAGGCCCTGATCAAGCGCGAAGGGCGACCCGCCACCCACCCCTTCGAAGTCGCGAGTTATAGCGACATTCTCAGGCTCGCAGCCGGCAAACTCGACAGCGAAGGCCAATACCTCGAAGTTCAGGCCGACAACCTGCCCGTACCCGCACCGGGCCCACACCTGGTGGTGAGTGACGAGTGGTTGCTGTTTTCGCGCCCGCGCTCCCACAACTACCTGTTCGAGGACCTGCAACGCCTGCAGGACGCGCTCACGACCCTCGAGCACCTTCCGGGTGGCCCGGGCGCACTGGTCACGCCGCCAACCGCAAGCCCGATCCACCATTCGAGCCTGCGCTTCAGGGGTTTGTCGGGTGGTGGCGCAGGCGGCGCGGGCGAGGTACAGGAACTCTATTTTCCGCTGCCGTACAACGACGAACAGGTCACGATCGTGCAGCGGCTGGAGCAGTCGCCCGGGGTCGCCGTGCAGGGCCCGCCCGGAACCGGCAAGACCCACACGATCGCCAACATCATCTGCCACTACCTCGCGACCGGCCGGCGGGTGCTGGTGACCTCGCGCGGCGAACAGGCCCTGGCGGTGCTGCAATCCAAGATTCCGGACGAGGTGCGCAAGCTCACGGTTTCGCTTTTGAACAGCGACCGCGAAGGCATCCGCCAGTTTCAAGCCACGATCGAAACGATCCAGCAACAGATCTCGCAACTCAATCCCGAAATCGCAAGCCGGGCGATCGACATCCAGCGCGACGCCATCGACCGGGCACATGCCGAAATCACCCATATCGACCGGCGGATCGACGAGATTGCCCAGGCCCAGCTCGATGACATCGAAGTGGATGGTATGCGCATGCGCGCCCAGCAGATGGCGCAACTGGCCGTTGCGGGCGAGGCCGTGCACGGATGGTTCGACGACCGGATCACGCTGGCCCCCGCCCATGCGCCGCCCCTCAGCGAGCATGAGGCCGGCGTTTTGCGCGAATCGCGGCGCCTCGTCGGCACCGATCTGATTCATCTCGATGCCCGCTTACCGGCGCCCGACACCCTGCCGGGCGAAGAGGCCATCGCCGGCCTGCATCAAGTGCTCGCCCGCATGCACAGGATCGAAGCCCAGGTAAGCCGTGGCGAGTTGCCCGGCTTGACCGACGGCCGCTCCGAGGTACTCGACGCCGCGTGCGCGATGCTGGTCGAGATCCGGAAGATGCACCCCATGCTCACGGAGCTCGAGGCGCTCGGCACCCCTTGGCCCTTCGAGCTGCGCGAGAAGTGCCGGCAAGCCCTGTTCCGGGCCGAACGCGATGCTTTCGAGTCCTTGTTTCCCGAGATCGATGCCCTCGTCGAGGCGCGCGCGAGCTTTCTGCGCGAGCCCGTGGAGGTGCCCGAAGCAGCGTTGACCTGCGATGAGACCCACGCGGCCGTGCAACGCGCAGCCCGGACCGGCAAACCCTTCACGCTGTTTGCCTTCGGCGTCGGCGACGCGAAAGCACATGTCGCCGCGATCCGGATCTCCGGCCTTGCACCCAGCCGCTCCGAAGAATGGCAGCACATCGCCCGCTACTTTGCGCTTCATCGCCGGGTGTTGTCGTTCCAGGTGCGCTGGAACACCTTTGCCCAGGATCTGTCGCTACCCGCACTCCAGGGCGGCGTGCCCGCGCTGAAGGCGCTCGAATACATCACGACCACGGCCCGCACCGCGCACAAGCTGGCGACCCGCCACGACCCCGCGCTCGCAGATCTGGCACAACGGGTGTTTCTGCAACCGCAGTTGCTCGCGCTCACCGGCCCATCGAGCGCGCTCCAGACCCTTATCGAACATCTCGACGCCCACCTCACCCGCGCAAAGCTCGCTGAGGCCACCACTCAGGTCAAGGCCTTGCGCGAGCAGCTGGCGGATGGATGCGGCAAGGCGGTGGACGACTTGCGCGCGTTCGTAGACCGGGTCTTGGGACAGCCCACGCTGGCGCCGCTCGCCGTCGCCGGCCAGTACGCCGGGCTGATCGCCGAACTCGATCGCCAATCCGGGCTCGCGCCGCATTTTGCAATCATCCGCGACGGCGCTCGTCGCCTCGCGGCAGCCGGTGCGC
>JAEUNS010000440.1 GCA_016790005.1 Zoogloeaceae bacterium | reverse complement strand
GCAATGGACTTCCGTGTGCGTTCCGTGAGCACTTCGATGAAATAACGAACAGCGGACCCGCCATCGCATCATGGCAAACCTTGATCAGCTCAGCGTGCTCGTCGTGGAAGCCAATCAGGGCATGCGTGCTCAGTTGCGCGCCATGCTTGAAGGCTTTCAGATCAACCAGGTGCAGTTTGCCCCAAGCGCGGGCTCGGCAATACGCCGGTTGCGCGAACAACGCTTCGACCTGATCCTGTGCGATTTCGACTTGGGCGAAGGCCAGGACGGGCAGCACCTGCTCGAAGACTTGCGCAACCAGTCGATCATCCCGCCCGAAACCCTGTTCATCATGATCACCAGCGAGCGCAATTACGAGCGGGTGATCGGCGCCGCCGAGCTTTCGCCCGACGACTACATTCTCAAGCCGCTCACCGCCGGCACCCTGCAGGTGCGCCTCGAACGTGCCCTCAACAAGCGCGAAGTATTCCTGCCCTTGTATCGTGCGATCACAAGCGGCGACCCCCAACAAGCACTCGATTACTGCATCAGTGCCGAGAGCGAATATCCGCGTCTGCGCATCGACTTCATGCGCAAACGCGCAGATCTGCTCGCAAGCATGGGCCACACCGAGCGGGCTGAAGCGGTGTTTCGCGACATTCTCGAGATCAAGTCCATCCCCTGGGCGCGGCTCGGGCTCGGGCGGATGTTGTTTGCGCGCAAAGAATTCGGTGAAGCCGCAAAGCTGTTTGAAGGCCTGGTGGCCGAGAGCAGCTATTACCTTGACGCATACGACTGGCTGGCTCGCACCCGCAAGCAGAACGGCCTCGCTGACCAGGCCTGCGCGGTGCTCGCGAATGCGGTCGAGTTGTCGCCGCACCGCCTGTCACGCCTGCGCCAGTATGCGAGCGTCTCGATGGATACCGGCAACTTTGCCAAGGCTGAGCAAACCATGGCCGAGGTGGTGCGCAAAGGCAAGTACTCGGACTTTCGCGACCCGCAGGACCATGTGCACCTCGTGCGCACCCAGCTTGCGCAGGGCCGAGTCGCCGAAGCCGAGAAAACCATTCGGGACCTCGAGCAATCGATGCCGGGCGTGGCAAGCGGTGCGGTATGCAGCGCTTTTGCCAAGGCACTGATTCACCAGAACACCGGCAACATCGAAGGCGCACGCGTCGAGATCAACAAGGCCCTCGAGATCGGCACACGCGCACAACTCAACACCGAGCTCAAGCATCAACTGCTCGACGCATGTCTTGAAGCACGCCTCGACGCCGAAGGCAGCCAGCTGGCGGCCGAAATTCTGCGCAATGCCGCAGACGAAGCTACCATCGAGGCCACACGCGAGGTGATGAAGAAGCGCGGCCGCAACGACTTGGCCGACGCAGTCGAAGCAAAGCTGCATGCCGAGGTCAAGGCCTATGTGGCAAACGGTGCGTCGCTCGCCCAGGCCGGCGACTTCGACGGCGCTGTCAAGGAGATGATGAGTGCCGTCCGCAAGATGCCGGGCAATCATCATGTGCTGTTCAATGCCGCGCTCGCGCTCCTCAGACATATCGAGCACAAGGGCTGGAACGAGCGCTTCGCCGATCAGGCGCGCGCACTCATCAACCGCGCGCGTCGCCTCGACCCCGCGAACGCACGACTCGAGGCCATCATCAACTTCAGCCAGACACTGGCCCGCAAATACGGCATCCAACCATCAAGCGCCATGCCACCAAAACCCGGCCAGGCTGCCGAAAAATCCGACCGGCTCGCCTGGGTGCGATAAGCTTGCCCAACATCCCAAGCCTGGAATCATGAAAGCACTGTTCGCAGACGGCCCAGCCACCTGGCGTGGCCTATTGATCGCACTTTTGATCGTACTCACCAGTGGCTGCGGCAACGCCCTAGACGCCAACCCCGCGCTCGCCGGACTGCCAGCGGAGGCGATCACGACCCTCGCACTGATCGAACGCGGCGGCCCCTTCCCCCATCGCCAGGACGGCACTGTATTTCAGAATCGCGAACGCCTTTTGCCCCAAAAGCCCCGCGGCTACTATCGCGAATACACCGTTCCTACGCCCGGTGCCGGCAACCGCGGCGCGCGCCGCTGGGTCATCGGCGGCAACCCGCCCGAAGTGTTCTACTACACCGAGGACCACTACCGCAGCTTTCGCAAGATCGAGGTCAAGCCATGAAACCGACCGAAGCAATCCTCGATCGACTCGCCAATCCCGCGCTCGCCGGTCTGCACGCCATGGGTACCGAGCTCACACCGGCCGGGCTCGAACAAGCCGCGCACCGCCTCGGGTTTGCGTTCGCACATGCAGATCTTGCGCACTGCACCGGCAAGGCCGACTTTCTCGAGCGCATGGCGACGGCGCTCGCGCTGCCGGGCTGGTTCGGGCACAACTGGGATGCCTTCGCCGATTGCCTCAACGACCTTTCATGGCTCGATGCGCCCGGCCATGTAATCGTGCTCACCCATGTCGATGATTTTCGCCTTAGGGACCCTGAAGGGTTTGCCATAGCCATTGAAATCCTGGCCGAAGCAGCCGCCGCCTGGGCTGCGGATGGTGTTTCAATGTGGATCTTCATCGACAGCGAAACACCGTCCGCGCACGACTCGGCTTCGCCGCCAGCATGAGCGCCCCCTTCGGCAAGGAATGGAAACGCCCCGAGTCGGTGCTGATCGTCATCCACAACCCGGCATTCGACATACTCCTGCTTGAACGGGTATCACCACCCGGTGCCTGGCAATCGGTGACGGGTAGTCTAGAAGATGGCGAAACCCCGCTTCAAACCGCGATTCGCGAAGTCTTCGAGGAGACCGGCATCGACGTGACTGCACCCATGCTGCACGACTGGCACACTCAAAACCGCTTCGAGATTCGTGCCGAATGGCGCGCCCGCTATGCCCCGGGCGTCACCCACAACGACGAGCATGTGTTCAGCCTGTGTATTGCTGCCGATGCTCCCGTCACCCTTGCACCCGCCGAACACACCGCATACATCTGGCTGCCTGCGATCGAGGCCGCCGCACGGGTGTTTTCGTGGACCAATCGCGACGCCATCCTGCGACTGATCGAGCCCATCTGAACCTGCGCGCTACCCCTTGAAATTTCACCTACCGATCCCACATTCGAAGCACGAGAGGATCACCAAACCACACAGTGAAAAAGGAGAGTAGTCATGGCCAACATCATTCGTCGCGACCCCCTTGAAGACCTGTTCCGCGGCTTTTTCGTCCGCCCGGTCGATTTCGGCACCGGCACTTCGAGCGAAGCCCCCGAGATGCGGGTCGACGTCAAGGAAAACCCCGACGCCTATCAGGTTCACGCCGAACTGCCGGGTATCGGCAAGGAAGACATCCATGTGCATATCGACGGCCCGGTGGTGTCGATCAGCGCCGAGCGCAAGCAGGAGAAGGAAGTCAAGGAAGGCTCGCGGGTGCTACGCACCGAACGCTATTTCGGCAAGGTCTCGCGCAGCTTCCAGCTCGGGCAGGAAGTCGACGAGGCCGCGGCAAGCGCCAAGTTCAATGACGGCGTGCTCGAGCTGAACCTGCCGAAAAAGGCCGCCGCGCAGGCGAAGCGGCTGAACATCGAGTAAGTTGTCCCACAAGGCAAAGCGGGCCCGGTATTCACCGGGCCCGCTTTGCTTTCAGATCACTGGTCGCGTACCCGCCAGAAATCCACCGCACGAAATTGCTCTCATCAAGTGCATGCCAGGACTGCATTCACTCCTTCAAGGGGGGTTCTGGATGTCGGCAGACATCACCCGATGCCTTGCATCCGAGAGGCAAACTCTTGTCACCAAAGCAAAGTAAGCTGCGCCAAAAACCGTTATATTCATGCGACGCCCTTTCAAGCCAAACCAGAGCCGGAAACACGACGATGGCAATACCGCGCTGCAACATGAATCAAGCGAACGAGCCCGAAAGACGCATTACCAAAGGCTGGAACATTACCGCTGCGGTGACGTTGGCGCTAAGCAGTTCCGCGGTCTGTGCGGCGACCCTCACCGTGGGACCGAGCGAGGCAATCATGACCATCGCCGCGGCAGCGCTGCTTGCCAAAGATGGCGACACGGTCATGATCATGCCTGGCGAATATCGTGGTGACGTTGCAGTCTGGCACCAGAAGCGCCTGTCGATCATCGGTGTTGCCCCCCGCCCGGTCCTGGTTGCGGACGGCAAGATTGCCGAAGACAAGGCAATCTGGGTATTCAAGGACGGCGAGTTCGATGTCGACAACATCGAGTTTCGCGGTGCGCGCGCTGAAGACCGCAATGGAGCTGGTATCCGCTTCGAGCACGGCCGCCTTTCAGTCAGAAACGCGGTGTTCAGTGACAATCAAACCGGAATCCTGACCGCGAATTTCGAGGATGCGCACCTCAGCATCACCGATAGTGTGTTCACCCAGGCGCCCGAGCAATTCGATTCACTCCCGCATCTGCTGTACGTCGGCCGCATCGGGTCGGTCGAGATCACCGGCAGCCGGTTTCATGCCGGCCATATCGGCCATCTCATCAAGTCGCGCGCGCGCCAGACCACCTTGCGCTACAACCTGATCTATGACGGCCCAGGCGGCAAAGCGTCATATGAAGTCGACCTGCCCAATGGCGGCGACGCCTTACTGGTCGGCAACATCATTGGTCAGAGCAGCGACACCGACAATCCGACGGTAATTGCGTATGGCGCCGAAGGCAATGTGTGGCCGAACAGCCGTCTGCGCCTGGCGCACAACACCCTGCTCAGCGACAACCTGATCGGTGCCTGGTTTCTGCGTGTCTGGGAAGAAAACCTGCCGGACGGCGCGAACGTCATCGGTATCAACAACCTAACCGTTGGCCTTGGGCTGTTCACCCTTGCGGCACCCGGTGAGTTCAGCGGCAACTTCCCCCTGCTGCCGGGGGCGCTCGCCGGTGACATCCTGGACTTCAGCCTGCCTGGCGACTCACTATTGCGCGGATGGGTCGACCCAATCGCAGAGGGCGACCCGTTGCGACCGACGGCCGAGTTTACGCTCCCGGTCGGTTCCCGCCCTATTCCTGCGCAAGACGAATGGGTCCCCGGTGCCCGCCAGACCGCATTGTATTGACCGGGCGCAGCGGCGCACCCGGCTTACTGCCTGATACCATAATCATGTCCACACAGGAAACGCCCCACATGAACACACCCAGCACCAAAGAAGTCGCCCCGGCACTCAAGGCCGAGATCCTCGCCGAGGCCCTTCCTTATATCAAGCGCTTCTTCGACAAGACCATCGTCATCAAATACGGCGGCAACGCGATGACCGATGCCCATCTCAAGGACTGCTTCGCGCGCGACGTGGTGCTGCTCAAGCTGGTCGGCCTCAACCCGGTGGTGGTCCACGGCGGCGGCCCGCAGATCGAGACCTTGCTCACCCGGGTTGGCAAGAAGGGCGAGTTCATCCAGGGCATGCGCGTGACCGACGCCGAAACCATGGAAGTGGTCGAGATGGTGCTCGGTGGCCAGGTCAACAAGGAGATCGTCAGCCTCATCAACCAGCATGGCGGCAAGGCGGTGGGCCTCACCGGCAAGGACGCGAGCTTCATCCGCGCGCGCAAGTTGATGATGCAGAAGAAAGACGCGCCCCCGGGCGACGTGATCGATGTCGGCCAGGTCGGCGAAATCACCAGCATCGACCCTAGCCTGATCGCCTTTCTCGACCAGGGTGACTTCATTCCGGTGATTGCCCCGATCGGTGTCGGTGAAAATGGCGAGAGCTACAACATCAACGCCGACGTCGTGGCCGGCAAACTGGCCGAGATCCTCAAGGCCGAGAAACTGGTGCTGCTCACCAACACCCCGGGGGTACTCGACCGCGCCGGCAACCTGCTCACCGGCCTCACCCCGCGCGAAATCGATGAAATGGTGGCCGACGGCACCCTGTCAGGCGGCATGCTCCCCAAGATCGCGTCCGCGCTCGACGCCGCACGCAGCGGGGTCAAGTCGGTGCACGTGATCGACGGCCGGGTCGAACACTGCCTGCTGCTCGAGATTCTTACCCATCATGGTGTGGGCACGATGATCAAGAGCAAGTAAGCGCGACAAGGTCTCGCCCCCCCGATCCGACGATCGTCAGGGCCGGGCCAGTGTGTCCATGGCCCCGCTCCGCACACTGAAGTTCCCACTCAATTGCGTGAATGCGGTATTTCATCGCGGTCGACCAACCGGACTCCCCATTAAACTTGCGACACTCGACGAACTCTTCAGTGTCCGAAACCCAACACGCCATGAACAGCACCCACCTGCTCCACCACCTCATCACCGCGTCGGCCATACGTACCCCCGATGCGATCGCGCTAACATCCGGCCAGTCCCACCTCAGCTATTCCAGCCTCGACGCGGCGGTAGAGGGTTTCGCCGCCGGGCTGTGCGCGCTTGGGCTCGACCGCTCGGAGCGGGTGGCCATCTATCTCGACAAACGCATCGAAACCGTCACCGCCTTTTTTGGTGCAACGGCGGCAGGCGGGGTGTTCGTGCCGGTCAACCCCATCCTGAAGGCCGAGCAGGTCGGCTACATTCTGCAAGACTGCAATGTGCGGGTGTTGGTCACTTCGCCAGAACGACTGGGTGCCCTGACCGAGACTCTGGCGCACTGCCACGACCTGCGCCATGTCATCCTCACCGGCGACCCTGCCGAGTTGCCCTCACTCCCCGGGGCATCGCTACATCGCTGGAGCGACATCTGCGCCGCATCGCGCCGCCTGCCAGCCCATCGCGTCATCGATACCGACATGGCGGCGATCCTGTACACCTCCGGCAGCACTGGCCGACCCAAAGGGGTTGTGCTGTCGCATCGCAACATGGTCGCCGGCGGCAAGAGCGTCGCGCAGTACCTCGGCAACCATTCGGACGACAGCATCCTCGCCGCCTTGCCGCTGTCCTTCGATGCCGGCTTCTCGCAACTC
>JAEUNS010000296.1 GCA_016790005.1 Zoogloeaceae bacterium | reverse complement strand
CGCGTTGTGGCTTGCGGCACGATGCGCGGCAGATCGGCAGCTCCCGGGTTCGGGTAAACGATAGTTGTTTGTGGGTTCAGATGACGGAAGACTGTCGTCCGGCAAGAATAACAATTTGAATAAATCTGCTTCGCATGACCGTGTGCGAGCGCCGCATCCTCCCGGAACGATACATGAGCGAGTTCATTCTCGAAACGATTGGCCTGACCAAAGAGTTCAAGGGCTTCGCAGCGGTCTCCAATGTAGACCTCAAGGTCCGGCGGGGCGATATCCATGCCTTGATCGGTCCGAATGGTGCAGGCAAGACCACGGTGTTCAACCTGCTCACCAAGTTCCTTCCGCCCACATCGGGCAGCATCCGCTTCGAGGGCACCGAGATCACACGCGAAGCGCCGGCCGTAACTGCCCGACGCGGGCTGGTACGCTCCTTTCAGATTTCGGCCACCTTTCCGCACCTGACGGTGATGGAGAACGTGCGTATCGGGCTGCAACGCAAGCTGGGGACCGAATTCCACTTCTGGCGCTCGAAGAAGTCGCTCGACGTGCTCAACGATGAGGCGATGGCCCTGCTCGAATCGGTGGACCTGAAAGAGTTCGCCGATACGGTTACTGCCGAGATGCCTTATGGGCGCAAACGCGCGCTCGAGATCGCTACGACCCTGGCGCTGGACCCGAAGATGATGTTGCTTGACGAGCCGACCCAGGGCATGGGCAACGAGGACATCGGCCGCGTGGTCGAGCTGATCCGCAAGGTATCGGCCAATCGCAGCATTCTGATGGTCGAGCACAACCTGTCCGTGGTCGCCAATCTTTGTGACCGCATCACGGTGCTTACTCGCGGCAGCGTGCTTGCCGAGGGTACTTATGCCGAGGTGTCGAAAAATCCCAAGGTGCTCGAAGCCTATGTGGGCTCCGACGACATGAACGATGCCCACCACTGACCCCGGCGGCCCCAACCCATGACAAGCGCCTTCAATCCCCACGCCGAGATGCTGCGGATCAGAGATCTGCACGCCTTCTACGGCGAATCCCACATCCTTCATGGCATCGACCTGCAGGTCGCTCGCGGTGAATGCATCACGCTACTCGGACGCAACGGTTCGGGCCGGTCGACCACCCTGAAGTCCATCCTCGGGCTGGTCGGCAGGCGCAGCGGGTCGATCATGGTCAACGGCAAGGAGGTCATTGCCGAGCCCACCCACCGCATGGCGCGTTACGGCGTCGGTTATGTGCCCGAGGAGCGCGCGATCTTTGCCTCGCTCAGTACCGAGGAGAACCTGATGTTGCCGCCTCAGGTGGCGAGCGGCGGCATGTCGGTGGACGAGATCTACAACATGTTTCCCAACCTTCTGGAGCGTCGCAGCAGTCCCGGCAGCAAGTTGTCGGGCGGCGAGCAGCAGATGCTGGCGATGGCGCGGGTGCTGCGTACCGGCGCCAAGCTGTTGCTGCTGGACGAGATCACCGAAGGCCTGGCGCCGGTGATCGTCAAGAAGCTCGGTGAGGTCATTACCGAACTCAAGTCGCGCGGTTTCACCATCGTCATGGTGGAGCAGAACTTCCGCTTTGCCGCACCACTCGCGGATCGACATTACGTGCTTGAACATGGCGAGATCATTGCCACCATCCCAGCGGCAGAATTGCCGCAAAAGCTGGACTGGCTGCATCAAACGCTCGGGGTTTGACCCGGGCGAACATTAAAGACTAGGGAGACCAAAGATGCAGAATAAAAAACTGACGACACTTGCTTGCGCAGCCGCATTCGCTGCTCTTTCGGGCGCGGCGAACGCACAGATCTCGGGTGATACCGTCAAGGTCGGGGTGCTCACCGATTTGTCCGGCACCTACTCCGACCTGGCGGGCGCGGGCGCGGTGCTCGCGACCCAGATGGCGATCGACGATTTCATGGCCGAAGCCAAGCCTGCCTTCAAGGTTGAAATGGTCTCTGCCGACCACCAGAACAAGGCCGACATTGCATCGAACAAGGCGCGCGAATGGTTCGAACGTGAGGGGGTCGATGTCGCCACCGAGCTGGTCACCACCTCCACCGCGCTGGCGGTGATGAAGATCGCGAAAGAGATGAACCGGGTTGCGCTCATGAGCGGTCCGGCGTCTACGCCGATCACCAACGAGCAGTGCAACGACGTCACAGTGCATTACACCTACGACACTTATGCGTTGGCCAACGGCACCGCACGGGCGGTGACCAAGCAGGGCGGCGACACTTGGTATTTCCTGACGGCGGACTATGCCTTCGGCCAGGCACTCGAGCGTGATTCATCCGCGGTCGTGACCGCCAACGGCGGCAAGGTGCTTGGTTCGGTACGTCATCCGTTCCCGGCGTCTGACTTCTCATCCTTCCTGCTCCAGGCGCAGGCCTCCGGCGCGAAGATCATCGGGCTGGCCAATGCCGGCGCCGACACCACCAATGCGATCAAGCAGGCTGCGGAGTTCGGCATCACCCCCAAGCAGGCGCTCGCCGGCTTGCTGATGTTCATTTCCGATGTGCACTCCCTTGGCCTGAAGAACACCCAGGGCATGTATCTGACCACGGGCTTCTACTGGGACCTCAACGACGACACCCGTGCCTGGTCGAAGCGCTTCTTCGAGAAGCAGAATCGGATGCCCACGATGGTGCAGGCTGGCCAGTATTCGTCGGTGCTGCATTATCTGCGGGCGGTTCAGGCGATCGGGTCCGACGATTCGGCGAAGGTCATGACCCAGATGAAGAAGACTCCGATCAACGACTTCTTCGCCAAGGATGGCCAGATTCGCGAAGACGGCCGCATGGTTCACGACATGTATCTGGTGCAGGTGAAGAAGCCTGAAGAGTCCAAGTATCCGTGGGACTACTACCATGTTCGCCAGGTCATCCCGGCAGCCGAGGCCTTCCAACCGTTGTCGGAATCGCGTTGCCCCCTGATCAAGAATTGAGCTGAGCACGATCCCGTCAGGCAATCATGTCGCACCGGGGCGCCGCGTCTGGCGCCCCGGTGCGGGAGTTTCATATGGAAATATTCGGTGTCCCGAGTGCCTTGCTGGGCAGCCAGTTGCTGGTCGGGCTGATCAATGGCTCGTTCTACGCCATTCTGAGCCTCGGTCTGGCGATCATCTTTGGCTTGCTCAACATCATCAACTTCGCCCATGGCGCGCAGTACATGATGGGGGCCTTTGTGGCGTGGATCGCGCTGACGAAGTTCGGCATCAACTACTGGGTCTCGCTGTTGTTGGCGCCGATCGTGGTCGGCGCATTGGGCGTCGTCATCGAGCGCACCATGCTGCGCAGACTTTACAAGCTCGATCACTTGTACGGTCTCTTGCTCACCTTTGGCCTGGCCCTGATCTTCGAAGGTATCTTCCGTGACCAGTACGGCATTTCGGGGCAGTCTTACGAAGTGCCCGAGCTGCTTCAGGGCGGGGTGAATCTCGGCTTCATGTTCCTGCCGATCTACCGCGCCTGGATCGTGGTGGCGGCGCTGACGGTGTGCTTTGGCACCTGGTTCATGATCGAGAAGACCAAGCTGGGCTCTTACCTGCGCGCCGGCACCGAGAATCCGCAGATGGTGCAGGCGCTCGGTATCAACGTGCCGCTGCTCATCACCTTCACCTATGGCTATGGCGTGGCCTTGGCCGCGTTTGCCGGAGTGCTTGCCGCGCCGGTATATCAGGTGAATCCGCTGATGGGCTCCAACCTCATCATCGTCGTGTTTGCGGTGGTCGTCATCGGCGGCATGGGGTCGATCATGGGCTCGATCGTGACCGGTCTCGGCCTTGGTCTGATCGAGGGTCTGACCCGGGTCTTCTATCCGGAAGGGTCTGCCGTGGTGGTCTTCATCATCATGGTAATCGTGCTGCTCGTCAGGCCCGCCGGCCTGTTTGGCAAGACCTGAGGCGAAACCGAGGCTACCCAATGAACAATAATTCGATGTTTGCCCGCGCCACACCCTATCTGTTTGGCGCCCTGTTCGTCATCGGTCTGATCGCGCCATTTGCGGTGTATCCCACCTTCCTGATGAAGATCCTGTGTTTCGGGTTGTTTGCGTGCGCGTTCAACCTGCTGCTCGGATTTGCCGGCCTGTTGTCCTTCGGCCATGCGGCCTTTCTGGGAACGGCCGGTTACGTGTGTGGCATGCTGGTGCGTGATGTCGGGGTGACGCCCGAGATCGGCATCATTGGCGGCACCGTGGTGGCAGGCTTGCTGGGCTGGGTTTTCGGTGTGCTGGCGATCCGGCGTACCGGCATCTACTTCGCGATGATCACGCTCGCGCTGTCGCAGATGGTGTATTTCCTGGTGCTCCAGGTCAAGGCGACCGGCGGCGAAGATGGCCTGCAGGGCGTGCCGCGGGGAAACCTGTTCGGCATCATCGATCTGTCGAACAACATTTCGATGTACTACCTGGTGTTCGCGGTTTTTTGCATCGGCTTCTTCATCATCTATCGCACCATCAACTCGCCCTTCGGCGAGATTCTCAAGGCCATTCGCGAGAACGAGCCGCGCGCCATATCGCTAGGCTACGACGTGGCCAAGTTCAAGTTGCTGGCCTTCATCATTTCGGCTTCGCTTGCCGGTATGGCTGGCGCCACCAAGACGCTGGTATTTCAGCTCGCGTCCCTCACCGATGTGCATTGGCATATGTCGGGCGAGGTGGTGCTGATGACCCTGCTCGGCGGCCTCGGAACGGTTCTTGGCCCCCTGATCGGTGCTGCAACCGTCGTATCGCTGCAGACTCAGCTTGCCGACTCGGTCGGTTCGTGGGTGACGGTGATCATGGGCGTTATCTTCGTGCTGTGCGTACTGTTGTTCCGTCGTGGCATCGTCGGCGAGTTGCAGGCGCTCATCCAGCGCGCGGGCATTCGCTGACTGCCATTCTCTCGCCCGCGCGCCGGTGAGACAGCGGTGGCACGCATTCCACCGGCTTGGATCATCGGCTCGGCTTTCCAGGAGGATTCGAAATGCTCATCACCACCACCCCCACCATCGAAGGCCGCTCCATCCGTCAGTATCACGGCATCGTCACCGGCGAGGCGATCATCGGCGCGAACTTCTTCAAGGACATGTTCGCCGCGGTACGCGACGTCGTCGGCGGGCGCGCCGGCTCTTACGAAAAGACCATGCGTGCGGCGCGTGAGGCCGCATTCAACGACATGCGCGAGGCGGCCAAGGAACTGGGTGCCAACGCCGTCATCGGCGTCGACATCGACTATGAGGTGCTCGGCGAGAAGAACGGCATGCTCATGGTCACCGCCTGCGGCACCGCGGTGACCCTGGGCTGAGGTGCTGGCCTAAACTGATGGTCATGTAGTTGACCGACTGCGAACAGCGTGCGGCAAAATCGCGGTCTCGACTTGGGGGCTGTCGAAAACGGTCTCGACGGGCCATCACTACAGCTTTCAGTGGTCTGACCCCGGTTACTCGCTTGGCGTAGGTCGGAATCTCATCGAGCGGCAGCAAAGGTGCAACGACCCGTGTTGCGAAGTGACTGTTGATGTCCGCTTGCAAATCTAAAAGGTATCCCAGGCCTTCTAGATTTCTATAGACCGTGTATCTCGGAATCAGAAATTTCTGTACTTGGTCAAGGGTAAGCCGTTTTTCTCGACGTATGCGTTCCAGCAGTCGAACGCTTCTGTATTCTCCGCGACCCAGAGCTCGGCCCGCTTCTCTGCCACGGCCTTGGCGACACCGATTTCTGCCGCCTGCGAAATGTTGATGCGCAATGCCTTGGCTTC
>JAEUNS010000387.1 GCA_016790005.1 Zoogloeaceae bacterium | reverse complement strand
ACGACGTCACCGCGGAACTCAAGAGTTACCTCGCATGAAGATTCTCTACGTTTGCCATCGCTTTCCCTTCCCGCCCAAGCGGGGCGGCAAGATCCGGCCCTTCAACATGATTCGGCACCTGTCGCAGAATCACGAAGTCACGGTGTGTTCGCTGGCCCGTTCGCCCGCCGAGGCGGAAGAGGGCAGGGGTATCGCGCCGCACTGCGCCCGTTTCGAGATGGCCCAGGTCTCCAACCCGATTCAAACCCTGCGCATGGTGGCGCGGTTGCCGACCACGGTGCCGTCGTCGATGGGCTACTTCTATTCGCCCGAGCTCGCACGCAAGGTCGATCAGCTGCTGCAAGAGCAGCGTTTTGACCTCATCTTCGTGCATTGCTCGTCGGTGGCGCAATATGTGAGCCATGTGCGCGGAATCCCCAAGATTCTCGACTTTGGCGACATGGACTCGCAAAAGTGGCTCGAGTATGTGCACTACAAGCCGCTACCGATCAAGCTCGGTTACTGGCTCGAAGGCACCAAGATGCTGCGCGAAGAGAAGCGCCTCGCGCGCCTCTTCGACATGTGCACCGCCACCACCCGTGCAGAGTGGGAAACCCTCGAGTCCTACGGCACCGGTGTGGCGACCGACTGGTTTCCCAATGGTGTCGATGCCGGCTTCTTCAAGCCCGATGGCGAAGGCTACGATGCCGATACCATCAGCTTCATCGGGCGCATGGATTACTACCCCAATCAAGAGGCGATGTTCGGGTTCTGCGAACACACCTGGCCGCTGCTGCGGGCGCGCCGACCCGGCATGAAGCTCCTGATTGTCGGTGCCGACCCCATACCCGCTGTGAAGAAGCTGGGGGAACTGCCGGGGGTTACGGTGACCGGATCGGTGCCGGATGTGCGCCCCTATATACTCCGCTCGGCCGCGATGGTGGCGCCGCTCAATATTGCCCGCGGCACCCAGAACAAGATCCTCGAAGCCATGGCCATGGGCGTGCCGGTAGTCTCCAGCGCCATCGCCGCAGGTGGTGTCGACGCGCTGAGTGAGGAGCATTTCCTCGTTGCCTCCACGCCATCGGAGTACGCTGATGCCCTGTTGCGCATCGTCGAACAGCCCGCCGAGCATGAACGCCTGTCAATAGCCGGGCGCGAGCGGATGCTTTCGCACCATGCCTGGCCGCACTCGATGACGCGCCTCGATGGCATCATCGAACGCTGCCTTAAAGAATTTCACGGAAACAAGGAATCACAGCAATGAAGATCAGTATTTTCGGCCTCGGTTATGTAGGTGCCGTGTCGCTTGCCTGCCTCGCTCGTGACGGTCACCAGGTGATCGGCGTCGATATCGACGCAGCCAAGCTCGAACTCATCCGCGCCGGCACCACCCCGGTGGTCGAAGAGGGCATGGTCGATCTCATGGCCAGCGTGGCCGCGAGTGGCCGGGTCGCGGTCACCACCGATGTGCATCAGGCGGTGCTCGACAGCGACATCTCGCTGATCTGCGTGGGCACCCCGTCGGCCGCCAACGGCAGCCAGGACCAGGGCGCGGTGTTGCGCCTCGCCCGCGATCTGGGCAAGGCGATCGCCGAGAAGGCCGCGCCGCATGTGCTGGTGTTCCGCTCCACGCTGGTGCCCGGCACGGTCGAAGACACCCTGCGGCCAATCATCGAGGCCGAGTCTGGCAAGCGCGACGGCGAAGGCTTTCATCTGTGCTTTCAGCCCGAGTTCCTGCGTGAAGGCTCGTCGATCCGCGATTACGACAAACCGCCATTCACCGTGGTGGGCGCCAACCATGCCTACCCGGCAGAGCGCCTGCGCGAGCTGTTTGGCCATCTGCCGTGCAAGTTTCTCGAGACCTCGGTGCGCGCCGCCGAGATGATGAAGTACTGCTGCAACAACTTCCATGCGCTCAAGATCACCTTTGCCAACGAGACCGCCCGCCTGTGCGAGGCACTTGGCGTCGATGCCTTCGAGGTCATGTACCTCGTCTGCCAGGACACCCAACTCAACATCTCACCCGCGTACCTCAAGCCCGGCTTTGCGTTTGGCGGATCCTGCCTGCCCAAGGACTTGCGTGCCACCAGCTATCTGGCCAAGACGCGCGATGTCGAGCTGCCGATGCTGAACGGCATCCTGCAGTCCAACCGCCAGCATATCGACCGCGCGATTGCCAAGGTGCTCGAATCCGGTTGCCGCAAGGTCGGCATGCTGGGCCTGTCGTTCAAGACCGGCACCGACGACTTGCGCGAGAGCCCGCTGGTGGTGCTGGCCGAGCAACTCATTGGCAAGGGCATCCAGCTCGCGATCTATGACCCCGACGTTCAGCTGTCGCGTCTGCTGGGCGCCAATCGGCGCTTCATCGAAACCCAGCTGCCGCACATCGGCGATCTGCTCACCCCCGATCTCGATGCCGTCATCGCCGGTGCCGACATGCTGATCGTTGGCGTCTCGAACGCCGCCATCTTCGACGCGCTCGCCACCCATGCCAAGCCCGAACAGCGTGTGCTCGACCTGGTGCGGCTGCCCGATGCGCTGTCGCTGCGCGCGCAGGTCGAGGGGCTCTGCTGGTGAGGTTTGGCAAGGCCCCGCGAAGTTCGGGCGCGGGTCGGTGGTGGCTGCGTGGCTGTTGGGTCTGCGCGGTCATCACGCTTGTGATTGCCGGCTCGCTGGTGCCGCATCTGAAGAACTCGGCCGAGCTGGTGCGCATGCGCAATGCGCTGTTGCTCGACATCGAGCCGGCCAACCCCGACTGGTCACCGGCCAGCGTGCCTGCGAGCTTCGCCCGCGAAGCCGCAGCGCCGATTCCGCTCTATGCCGACGCGGTGGCCAGGCATTCGCTGCGGGTCGAAGATGACGACTGGGCCACCGCGCTCAAGATCGGCCAGCACCTGCTGGTCGAAGGCCGACGCACCGGCGGGGCGATTCAGGACGACCTCGAGCAGACCTATCTGCGCATCACCGGCAAAGGCGAGGGCTATTGTGGCGACTTCGCCGACAGCTTCACCGGGCTCGCCACCGCCGCCGGCGTATTCTCGCGGCCATGGGCGTTCTCGTTCGACGGCTTCGGCGGGCATGGCCACATCTTCAACGAGATCTGGGACGGCCACAACGCGCGCTGGGTCATGATCGACGTGCACAACAATTTCTATGTGGTCGATGGCGCCGGCCAACCCTTGTCGGCCATGGCGTTTCGCGATGCGCTCGCCGGTGGTGCGGACGTCCGGCTGGTGCCGGTGAAGCCCACTGCGAACCCGGGTTTCAGGTTCGACGAGAAAGCCATCGAGTATTACCGCCGCGGCTTGCCGGAGTGGTACATGTGGTGGGGTAACAACGTGTTCGAATATGACCAGACACCGCTGGTGCGGGCGCTGGGTAATGCGCATCGGGCGCTGGAGCAGTTGGGCGGTGTTGCTGCGGGTGTCCATCCGGCCATCCGGATTCTCGAAACGCCCGATAACGCGGCGCAGCGTGAATCGATGGCCTGGCTGAGGCTGCGGCTGATTGCGGTCGTCGTGGCGGGCATGTTGAGCGTGCTTGCCCTGATCGCCTGGCTGTTTGCGCGCAGGAAGCCATCCGGGGAGTTCAATTGACTACCGCCATCGATTCCGCTGCGCCAAACCAGGTTCGGCATGAAGCAGTCCCTGCCGTCTGCATCGTCGGGCCGCTGCCGCCGCCTTCCGGCGGAATGGCCAATCAGTGCGAACAGCTCGCGCGGCTGTTGCGGACAGAAGGCGTCGCAGTCGAGGTGGTGCGCAACAACCCCGATTATCGTCCGCAGTGGGTGGGGCGGGTGCCGGTGCTGCGCGCCTTCGCGCGCCTGCTGCCCTATCTGTTTGCATTGTGGCGTGAAGCCGGGCGCGCAGAGGTCATGCATGTTCTGGCCAACTCGGGCTGGGCTTGGCACCTGTTTGCGGCGCCGGTGGTGTGGATTGGGCAGTTGCGCGGCTGCCCTGTCATCATCAATTATCGCGGCGGCCACGCAGACACCTTCTTCTCGCGGGCGCCTGCGCATGTTTTTCGTGCCCTCAGGCGGGCCAGCGCCCGGGTTACGCCTTCGAGTTTTCTGCAGCGGGTGTTTGCGCAGTATGGCCTCGATGCCGAGGTGGTGCCCAACATCATCGATCTTTCGCGTTTCAAGCCGGCGCCATTGCGCGAGTTCGGCCAGGCGCCGCACCTGATCGTCACCCGCAACCTCGAGCCCATCTACGATATCGCCACAGCAATCAAGGCCTTTGCCGAGGTCCGCAAGGTGTTCGGCCAGGCGCGAATGACGGTCGCTGGCACCGGCCCCGAGCTTGAACGCCTTGTCGCGCTGGGCGAAAGCCTTAGCCTCGCATCCGCGCTGAGCTTCAGTGGCCGCATCGACAATGCCGATATTCCGGCGCTGTATGCATCTGCCGACTGCATGCTCAACCCCAGCACGGTCGACAACATGCCGATCTCGATACTCGAAGCCCTGGCGAGCGGCGTACCGGTTGTAAGCACCGATGCGGGGGGCATTCCCGACATGGTCGAACACGGTGTTTCCGCGCTGCTGGTGCCGATAGGCAAGCCCGACGAGATGGCGCGCGAGACGATTCGCATCCTCTCGGACCGCTCACTCGCCGAAACCCAGCGGGCGGCCGGGCTTGCCGAGGTGGCACGCTACGCCTGGCCACGGGTGCGGGAACAATGGTTCGCGGTCTATCGTCGGGTTGCCGCAGGCCGCAGCAGTCATTCCGCCGCTGCCACACCAGCAGGAAAAGCAACATGAGTCTGTACACCCAAATCTGCTCGAATATTCTGTTCCCGCTGCACGAGCGGCTCAAAGGGCATCACTCGGTTGCCTTGCGCAAGCAACTGGAACAAAGCCAGCACTGGCCGCGCGAGCGGCTGGACGCCTATCGGGTGGAGCGGCTGCGCGCCTTCCTGACCCAGATCGGCCAGACCGTGCCCTATTACCGTGAATTGTTCGCACGCAGCGGCTTTCGTCCCGAGCAGATCACTAGCCTCGATGTACTGACACAACTTCCGCTTCTGACCAAAGCCGACATCCGTGCTGCCACCGACACGCTTAAGGCCGAAAACCACGGCCCGCTCAGCCGCTACAACACCGGCGGTTCGTCGGGCGAGCCGCTGATCTTTTACATGGGGAAGGGGCGCAAGAGCCACGACGTTGCGGCCAAGTGGCGCGCCACCCGCTGGTGGGGCGTCGATATCGGTGACCCCGAGCTGGTCGTGTGGGGCAGCCCGGTGGAACTCGGCGCGCAGGACCGCATCCGGCAGTTGCGCGACCGGCTGATGCGCAGCGAGTTGTTGCCGGCCTTCGAGATGTCGCCCGCCAACCTCGACCGATTCGTGCAAACCATCCGCGATTGCCGTCCGGCGATGTTGTTCGGCTATCCCTCCAGCCTGTCGCTGATCGCACGCCATGCGCAGCAGAACGGCATCGCGATGGACAAGCTCGGCATCAAGGTGGCCTTCGTCACCTCGGAGCGCCTGTACGATGAGCAGCGCAAGCTCATCTCCGATGTGTTCGGCTGCCCGGTCGCCAACGGCTATGGTGCCCGCGACGCCGGTTTCATCGCCCATGAATGCCCGCACGGCAGCCTGCACATCAGCGCCGAAGACATCATCGTCGAAACCGTCGATGCCGATGGTCAGCCTACACCAGAGGGTGTCGCGGGCGAGATCGTGGTCACCCACACGGGGACCGTGGATTTTCCGTTCGTGCGCTACCGCACCGGCGACGTGGGGGTGCTCTCGAACAAGCCGTGCGCATGTGGGCTGACCCTGCCGGTGTTGAGCGAGATCCAGGGCCGCACGACGGATTTCGTCGTCGCGCACGATGGCACGATCATGCATGGTCTGGCGCTGATTTATACCGTGCGGGATTTGCCGGGGGTGGAGAAGTTCAAGATCGTGCAGGAGTCGATCGACCGCACTGAAGTGTTGATTGTGACCAATGCGCACTTCGATCGGGCAGCTGAGCAAAGAATCGTGCATGACTTCAAGGCACGCTTGGGCTCCGAGGTAGAAGTCATCATCCGGCAGGTTGACGATATACCACCAGAAAAAACAGGCAAATATCGTTATGTAACCAGCAAGCTTGTGGTCGCCGGGCCCGTCGCTGCGGATTAGGAGTCGGTAGCCGTGCGTGACATTCTCATTACTGCCATTGTCCTCGGTGTGCTCCCGTTCGTATTTCGTCATGCGTGGATAGGCGTGCTGCTATGGACCTGGCTGAGCATCATGAATCCGCACAAGCTGGCCTTCGGCTTTGCACATAACGCGCCGTTTGCAGCCTTGGCGGGGGCTGCGACACTGATCGCGCTGGTCACGGGAAAGGACAAGCTCCGCCTGCCACACAATGGTATCGTCTGGGCTTTGATCCTCTTCCTGTTGTGGATGGGGGTCACGACCGTATTCGCAATCGACCGCGGAGAGTCTGCAACTCAACTGGAGAAGGTGCTCAAGATCCAACTCATGACTTTGGTTGCGTTGGCGGTGCTTCACGAACGCCTGCACATTCAGTTGTTCGTATGGGTCAACGCGCTTTCGGTTGCGTTCTATGGGTTCAAGGGGGGGCTGTTTACGATCAAATCCGGTGGTGGGGAGCGTGTTTGGGGGCCCCCAGGTGGCTTCATCGAGGGTAACAACGAGCTCGGTCTAGCAATGCTGATGGTGATTCCGTTGCTGTTCTATCTCTATGTCACCACTGAGCACAAGTGGATTCGGCGGGGCCTCTTGCTGACAATGCTGCTGTCGGCGGTTGCCGTGCTCGGCACGCAGTCGCGCGGAGCGCTTCTGGCCATCATGGCCATGGGCGGCATGCTGTGGCTGCGTTCGCCCGTCAACAAGTTTGCCTCGGGCATCGGAATTGTTCTTGTTGGCAGTTTGTTGTTCACGTTCATGCCCGAAAGCTGGCACGAACGCATGGGAACAATCCGCACCTACGAACAGGATGGTTCGGCGATGGGTCGCATCAATGCCTGGGAAACGGCCATCAACATTGCTAACGACCGACCTACAGGTGCAGGGTTCGATGCCTACACACCGTTCATCTTCGGAATCTATGCGCCTAATCCTGTAGAGGAGCGAGCTGCCGATCCAAATCACGCCCGAGCCTCGCACAGCATCTACTTCCAGGTTCTGGGCGAGCATGGCTGGGTCGGTCTGTTTCTGTTTCTGACGATCTGGTGGTTGATGTGGCGCGAAGCTGGGCGATTAAGGATACAAGCCAGGCGGGCGCCCGAGTTTCTGTGGGTGTTCCATCTGGCCAGCATGTGCCAGGTCGCACTCATCGGTTATGTTGTTGGCGGCGCCTTTTTGAGTCTTGCTTACTTTGATCTACCTTACAATGTGATGGTCGTGGTCGTCGTCATGCGGCGCTGGCTGGATCTTCAACTAGCCGACGGGCGCACTCCCGTCAGAAAGCAAGCCGCCGGTCGGTCGGCACTGGGGCAGTCTGAGAGTACGACGGGAGTTAAATCTTGATGTTGGTACGGCTGTTAGGAACGCTACTTTCGCCGGAAGGCGCACGCGGGGCGCTGTCAATCCTCATCTTTCATCGCGTACTGAGCCGACCGGACCCGATTTTTCCGGATGAACCCGATGCGCAGCGTTTTGATGCGATGTTGTCGTGGATCGGAAAGGCTTTTAATGTAATGCCGCTGGACCGCGCAGTCGCCGCACTGGCGGAGGGGCGGTTGCCAGCACGAGCGGCGGCGATCACCTTCGACGACGGTTACGCCGACAATTACAGCGTGGCTTTGCCCATTCTGCAAAAGCATGGTCTGAGCGCCACTTTCTTCGTAGCGGCCGATTACCTTGATGGCGGTCGTATGTTCAACGATACGGTGATCGAAGCTGTGCGTGCATACGCTGGCGATACGCTCGACCTTACTCACCTTGGTCTTGGATGCTTCGAGGTGCGGACGCCTGCCGCGCGGCGAACTGCCATACAAGGTCTGCTGTCCGCGATCAAGTATCTTCCTTCAAAAACGCGCAGCAAGCAGGCTGCAGCCATTGGCGCGACCGTAGACGTTGCGTTGCCTGATGACTTGATGATGACCTCCGGCCAACTGCGTGCGCTGCGTGCTGGCGGTATGGTCATAGGTGGGCACACCTGCAGTCATCCCATTCTTGCCGGCATCGAAGACGCTGTCGCCTACCGCGAGATTGCCGAAGGCAAGCAACGGCTCGAAAGCATTTTGCGCGAGCCCATTTCGCTTTTTGCCTTTCCTAACGGCAAACCGGGCAAAGACTATTTGGCCAAGCATGTCCGGATGGTGCGTGAGGCTGGCTTCGATGCTGCGGTCTCGACCGCAATCGGTGCCGCACGGCGTGATGCGGATTTTTTTCAGTTGCCGCGTTTCACGCCGTGGGACAAGACGGCCTTGCGCTTTGGCTTGAGGCTGGTCGATAACATGCGCACGACTGTGAAAGTGGCGGCATGAGGCATTTCACCTTTGCCTGTGTCTATGTGCTCACGGCATCCGTAATTGCATACACGGCTGAGGCGGACGCAGGCGTGCCCTTGACCGACAGTGGCAAGGGCATGACCTGTCACTACTATGCCGCCAATGCACTATTAGCTTGGCGCCAGCGCGGGGGTGATTGGACCGATGCTGACGGGGAACGAGGCGGCGAGCACGCCTATGCCACGCAAACCGTTTCAATGTCCAATGTTCTTCAGACCATCGAGTTCGACCTCACCGCACTGGCAGGTGAATGGATGGAGAAAGCGGCTGGTGCGGGGACGATCTATTTGCGTGCAATCAAGGGGGGCAGGGCGGGAATCGTCAATTTCATCACCCGAGAGCACCCAGATAGTGCAGCCCATCCGCTGCTGAAGATCGAATGGGACGACGGAAGTCGCTCGGAGTTGCGACCTTCTGCGGATACGCATTTTGCCTGCCCAACCCATAGGAGCCTCGGAAATCGCCAAACTCTTCAAGTAGGGGGTGACTATGCGGCGGCTTTGGTCTTTCCATTTCAGACGCGCCCAGGGCGGCAAGTCAAGCGTGCCACCCTTGTGCTTACCAGTAATAAGCAGTACAGCGGCGGAACCGCGATCGGCGCCTTCCGACTGGATACACCGGAGGACGAGCATGCCGAGGTGCGCGCGGGCATTGCCGCAAAGTTTGTAGGCGATAGTGGGGTCGAAGCGCATCCTGCGGTTGTCTTTGCCGAGCGTTTCGAGCGACGAGACTGGCGAGGCGCCTGGTCGGACATTGATCAAAATGGCGATGCTGAACCCGTGTCGACAGACTCTTCGAACAAGTTCGCTATGCTCGATGGCCAGGCACTTAGGGTGAGGGTCAGGGCAGGGCAGCGGTTGGGGCTGAGCATGCACCAGCGTTTTGCCAAGCTCGCGGGGGGTGAGCCTGAAGAGATCTACTTTCGCTACTATCTGCGTTTTGGCGAAGATTGGGATCCTGTTGCCACAGGGGGTAAATTGCCGGGCCTGGCGGGCACCTATGAACGTGCTGGCTGGGGCGGGCGCAAACCCGACGGGAGCAATGGTTGGTCGGCCCGTGGCGCTTTCTTTCAGTTGTTGACGAGTGAACCTGATTTCAATGAATTTCGTGCAATAGGTTCATACGTTTACCACGTCGATGGTGCGAGTGAATACGGAGACCCCGTGGGCTGGAACCTTGGCCCCACCGGCATGCTGCAGAAGAATCGCTGGTATAGCATCGAACAACACGTAAAGCTCAATACTCCAGGCGCAGCCGATGGTGTGCTGCGCGCCTGGATCGATGGTCGCCTGGCCTATGAGCGGACCGACCTGCGCTATCGCAGCGTGCCGGACCTGCGAATCGAGTCGGTATGGATGAATGTTTACCATGGTGGCATCGCCAAGGCGCCAGCCGATCTGACGCTTTATATCGATAACCTCGTCGTGGCCCACGAATATATCGGCCCGGCGGGGGGGCTGAAGTAACGGTCTGGGGGAGTTAGCCAGCGATGAAGCATGTCGTTATTGCACTGATTGCTTTGCTCAGCTTGCACGGCGGTCCCTCCAGGGCGGCAGATCTTGCACCTGATCCGGATGTGCTGCGCCGCCTGCGCGCATTGGAGCCCAACGAGGCCCTCAATCTCGGCACGGCGAATGTGATCGGAGACTTCAACGACGTGGCGCGGCGTTTTGAACTCGATCGAACCGGGCCGCGTGCGCGAGACTATTCACTGAAAATGGTATGGGCGCCGGAGCGGAAGCGAGCCCTGTTTACCGGTGCCAACCACGGTCGCCCCCATCGTCTCAACGATGTATGGGAGTTTGACCTTGCGGCGATGGCCTGGCATCTTCTGTACGCACCCGATAATCCGCGCAACTATGCCGATCTAGGGCGAGATGCAAGCGATGTCGAGTATCGTGACGGCGTTCTGATCACGCGCCGTGGCGGGCCGGCGATCATAGCCCACACGTGGTCAGGTCTGGCCTACGACCCGGTGCAGCGCCAGTTGCTGTTCATGAACACCTGGTCCATCAAGCAGGATGATTACATTCGCGAACGTGGCGGTGATCCGGCGCAGCGTTATACCGGCCCCCCCTTATGGGCATTTTCACCCGAATCGCGAAGTTGGTCCGTACTCAAGGCCACGCAGCCAACTCCGCCTGCGCCCGCCGCCGCGATGCTCGAATACGTGCCAGAACTCGGTGGCGCGATTTGGCACTCGAACAACTGGCGGATGCGTTCGACTTGGCTCTACGACCCGGCTGAAAAAAGCTGGGAAAAGCTGGCGGGTGCAGCAAAGAAAAACGATTTCGAACAACAGGCACCTTCCGCAGAACTGGTCGGTTATCACGATCCAGCGCGAAGATTATTGATTGCGCGGCAGGGGCGGGGCACTTTTCACTTCGACACGCAGCGGCTGGCATGGACAAAGGTCGACGAAACGCCCGCGGGCGATGGCAACGTTCCTGACGGGCATGATGCACGCAACGTTTTTTATCACGATCCGGGCAGTGGTCATGGGCTGTTTGTGGATTTTGCCTCCAGATCCATATGGTCATACAACCCCGATCGCCTGACATGGCGTAAGGAACGGCCAAGTGGCGAACCGATGCCCGACGGTAAACTCATGCTTGCCTACTTCGATGAGGCCCAGGGCGTGCTGGTTGTCATAGATGATGTTGAGGTCTGGGTCTATCGCTATCGATGAGAGACGTGCTGCGGCTTGCTGCGGGGGGAGCGAGTGAACTTTTGTCAATATGATGAACAAGACAGGTGGTGAACTCTGACAATCGCGAACTTACTTCAGATCTTGAATCAGAATTCATACGCTCTTCTGCCATGCCCTGTGAGCCGCTGACGGGAGCTTTGGCGCGATTAGGCCGATACAGACCTTCAAAGGTGGTTCTGAGCGAAAAACGTCCTGAATTGCGGATCATTGAGACCGAATCCACACCCAATTTGAACAATATGAACGCCACCTTCACAGTTGAGTTCGAGGACTACCGGGCCATCTTTTGTTAAGGCAATGTCCCAATGTTGCCACTGCAACATCGGAACAGATCGTGCGGCCAGAAGACAGTGCTGACGGACTTCATCCCAAAGTGGAATTGTGAATCCGAGAATGTCTAGCCCGGTTTTCGGATGTCGGTCGATATTCTTCAGGCTCAAACCCACACCTTGGACTGCGCGATACACACGACCAGTGATCGGGTCCACGCCTGCCAATAGATTGCCGGTGCTCCCAAAGTGGTAGTTATCAGCAATTGCGTCACCAGCAATGATCTTCCACACCACGCGTGCTATTTCGATTCCGTTTCGGCCCGCAAGAACGAGAACACGAAACGACGATATTCCGTTTCCCGTGATCGCACGGAGTTCGGGATGTGGTTCGAGCTTTTCTTGAAAGAGATAACTCCATTCCTGGCGGGAACCAGCCATGGCAACAATCTCCTTGGCCACGCTTGATACGGGCGTACCCCGATCTGCGAAGTCGATG
>JAEUNS010000374.1 GCA_016790005.1 Zoogloeaceae bacterium | reverse complement strand
GCCTTGCATGGCTCAGACGATGATGCCCCACCAGCGCAGGGTCTGACGAAAATGGCGGCGTACCTCTTCTGCCGCAAGCTGCTCGTCTGCGCCGGCAATCGCGTCGAGTATCGCCAGGTGCTCTTCCATCGCCGGCACGATCCGGTCGGGCAGTAGCGGTCGCGAATGCTGGATTACCGAGAGGCGATCACGATTGCGGGCATAGATCTCGCTCACGCTTTCATTGTGCAATGCATCGGCAAGCGCTGCATGCAACGCCCAGTCCACGGCCATCGCCTCGCGCTGCAGCGACGGCGTGATACCGATTCGCGCCTCATCCAGCACCTTTTGGTGACGCTCACGCAACTCGCCAAGCCTGGCGCCGATGCCCCGGCGTACCCACTCGCGCGCACCTTCCTGATCCAGAATGGTACGCAGGTGAAAACAATCCCTCACCAGATCGGGCGTTGCCTCCATGACGGCCACCCCACGCTTGGGCAGGACCCGCACCAGCGCCGCTGACTCCGCGCGCTTGACCGCCTCACGTACCGGCGCAAGCGGTAGTCCGATGGTCTTCACGAGGTCCGGCATCGACACGAATTGCCCCGCGCGCAGCACGCCACTGGTCAGTTGCTCCCGCAACGCCAGAAACGCCTTGTCTGCCAGCAACAGGCCTTCTGCTTCAGGCATTTTCATTTCATGACCCCTGATAAGTTGGCCCGATTGTCACATCGACACCAGCCGATAGCAAATACCTGATGCCATACCGTCTCTCATTTTATTAAAACTTTCTATTAGTATATCTGAACAGATATAGCTAACATTTCACAAGACATATATCACTGCATCCCGGTTTGACGCATCATCCAGCGTACGAACAGCGATGGCCGACGATGGACGGAGAGTCACCGCTTCCCGTCATTGCCGAGGCAAAAGTCCGGCTGCATCCAGCAGCCACCCTCCATCCGGTTCGCGAGGTGAGCCATGCACAAGCGTTTTCACAAAACTCTATTCGGGCAGGTCGTCATTGCCCTGATTCTCGGTGTCATAGTCGGTGTCGTCTGGCCCGAGTTCGCCACCAAGCTCAAGCCCCTGGGCGACGGCTTCATCAAGCTGATCAAGATGATCATCGCCCCGCTGGTGTTCTGCGTGGTGGTCCACGGCATCTGCAGTACCGGCGACCTGAAGAAGGTCGGGCGCGTCGGGGTCAAGGCCCTGGTGTACTTCGAGATCGTCACCACCTTCGCGCTGGCGCTGGGCATCTTGCTCGCCTACGTCCTACAGCCGGGCGTAGGCATGAACGTGGACCCGAGCTCGCTCGACGCCTCGGCCATGGCAGCCTACACCGACCGCGTGGCGCAGGCGACGAGCACCGTCGACTTCATCATGAGGATCATCCCGTCGACCTTCATCGATGCCTTCGCCAAAGGCGACATCCTGCAGGTGCTGCTGATCGCCATCCTGTTCGG
Organism: Zoogloeaceae bacterium; assembly: GCA_016790005.1. Lineage (GTDB taxonomy): Bacteria > Pseudomonadota > Gammaproteobacteria > Burkholderiales > Rhodocyclaceae > UBA2357. Next base: position 960 of record JAEUNS010000374.1, on the reverse strand, counting down.
CACCGCGGTTGCGGCGCTGGGCGAGCGCGGCCGACCGGTCACTTCGGCGATCGACAGCCTGGCGCATGTGTTCTTCAAGCTGATCGGCTTCATCGTCAAGCTGGCCCCCCTCGGCGTGCTCGGCGCGATCGCCTTCACCGTGGGCAAATACGGGGTCGGTTCGCTCAAGCAACTCGGCATGCTGGTGGCGCTGTTCTACGTGACCTGCACGATCTTCGTGATCGGTGTGCTCGGCTTGATCCTGCGCCTGGCCGGCTTCAACATCTTCAAGCTGTTGCGCTACCTGCGTGAAGAGTTGCTCGTCGTCCTCGGCACGGCCTCGTCGGATTCCGTGCTGCCGCAGGTCATGCGCAAGCTCGAGCGGATGGGGATCAAGGATTCCACCGTCGGCCTCGTTATCCCCACCGGCTATTCGTTCAACCTCGACGGCTTCTCGATCTACCTGACGCTGGCCGCCGTCTTCATCGCCCAGGCCACCAACACCCCGCTATCAACGGTCGATCTGCTGACCATCCTGGCGATCTCGCTGGTCACCTCGAAGGGCGCGCATGGCGTGCCCGGCTCGGCCATCGTGATCCTGGCCGCCACGCTGAGCGCGGTGCCGGCAATCCCGGCGATCGGCCTGGTGCTGGTGCTGTCGGTCGACTGGTTCATGGGCATGGCCCGCGCGCTGACCAACATGATCGGTAACTGCGTCGCCACCGTCGTCGTCGGCGTGTGGGAGAAGGACATCGACCGCAGCCTCGCGCACAAGGTGCTCGATGGCGAGATCGAGGTCGACCTCAACGCCCCGGTCGCACCCGAGCCGGTAACCGAGAACAGTGTCGAGACCCCGTCGCTGGTCCCGGTCCGAGCCTGAGCACCTGCAGCGCCGGCAAGCGCGAACCGCGCGCCGGCGCTTCGGACCTCATCCATTCAAACCGCATTCACAACCGCGTTTCACTCATCCCTCACTGGAGT
>JAEUNS010000364.1 GCA_016790005.1 Zoogloeaceae bacterium | reverse complement strand
GTGCTGGCATTGCAGGCACGCCTGCTCGAGCGTTTTCCCGAACTGCTCGCCGGACTCGCGCCAGCAGCCGAAACCGGAGCAAGCATCGATGCCTGATACCCAATTGCGCCCGGAACCCCTGCTCGAGGTGAGCGAGGTCGTGAAATCCTATGGCAAGCGCGAGGCGCTGCGCGGCGTGAGCCTCGCCGTCGCACCCGGCGAATTCGTAGCCTTGCTGGGCCCCAATGGCGCGGGCAAGAGCACGCTGTTTCAGTTGCTGACCGGTTTGTTCAACGCCGACGCGGGGCGACTACGGGTGTGCGGTCACGACATGCGTGCGTCTCCGGTCAAGGCGCTGGGGCGGATCGGCGTGGTGTTTCAGCAGATGACACTCGATCTCGACCTGTCGGTTGAAGCCAACCTGCGTTTCCATGCGCGCCTGCACGGCATCGCCGGGCATGACGGCACTGCGCGCATCGCTGATGCGCTCGCGCGGCTGGGCCTGACCGAGCGCGCCCGCGACAAGGTGCGGGATCTCTCCGGCGGCAATCGACGCAAGGTCGAACTTGCGCGCGCGCTGATTCACAAGCCGTCGGTGTTGCTGATGGACGAGGCCACGGTCGGGCTTGACCCGGCTTCGCGCCGGCAACTGCTCGACGAGGTGCTGGCCCTGCGCGAAAAGGGCGTGGCTACGTTGTGGGCCTCGCACCTGGTCGATGAGGCGGAGGAGGCCGATCGGGTGATCGTGCTCCACATGGGCCGCATCCTGGCTGTCGGCACGCCGCAGGAGTTGGTACGCGCTTCGGGCAGGGAGTCCCTTGCCGAAGCATTTCTGAGCATGACCGGCAGGAAGGAAGCGCAGCCTGCCTGATGTACTTTGTGATCAACAAGAGAGGAGACAACCCGAATGCAACTGAAGAAAATGACCACCGCCCTCGCGGCCAGCCTGCTGCTTACCCTTCCTATGAGCGCGGCACAAGCGAAGGACACTGGCTACATTTTTGTCAGCAGCGAGAACGACAACGCGGTGACCGTGCTCGATGGCAAGACCTACACCGTGGTCAAGACCATTCCGACCGGCGAGCGCCCGCGCGACATGAAGCTGTCGTCCGACCGCGAGAAGATCTTCGTGATTGCGAGCAACAGCGAGCGGATCGACATCATCGACATCGCCAAGCTCGAGGTCGTCGGCAGCATCGAAGTCGGCGAAGACCCCGAGATGTTCGATTTCAGCAAGGATGGCAGCAAGGTCTATGTTTCGAACGAGGACGACGGTGAGGTATCGGTGGTCGATATCGCCAAGAACGAGATCGTCGCCAAGATCGAAGTGGGCGAAGAGCCCGAGGGCGTGATGATGAGCCCGGACGGCACCCACCTGTATGTGACCTCCGAAGTCGCCAACATGGTGCACGTGATCGACCCGGCCACCAACGAAATCTTCGCGAACGTGGTGGTGGGCAACCGCCCGCGGCGCTTCGCGAGCACGCCGGATGGCAGCGAGATCTGGGTCACCAACGAGCTCGGCGGCGCGGTGACGATTCTCGATGGCAAGACCAACGAGATCAAGGGCACGGTGGCGTTCGCGCCTAAGGGCTTTCGCGCTGAGGACGTGACCCCGGTAGGCATCACGATGACGGGCGACGGCAAGACCGCCTATGTGACCCTGGGGCGGGCCAATCATTTTGCCGTGGTCGACGTGGCGAGCCGCGAGGTCAAGGACTATGTGCTGGTGGGCCAGCGCGCCTGGGGGGCTACGCTGAGCCGGGATGAAAGCCGGTTGGTGATCGTCAATGGCCTGTCGGACGACATCTCGATCGTCGATACCGCGTCGAACAAGGTAACGCGCTCCGTTCCGGTAGGGCGGGTGCCGCACACGGCCGTGATCGACGACTGAGGATTTGAACGTGCGCCGATCGAGCCCTCGGCTCGGCGCGCACGAACCGAGGTCATTGAGGACGTCACGCCCAAACTGTTTGAATGGGCGTGACGCTCAGCTCGAATCCACTTGAAAAGGTCTGTCCGATGCCCATTCATATTGTCGTGCGCCGCCTGTGGGCGCATGTCGCAGCGTTGCTGGCAGTGTTCATGTTCAGCCTGCCTGTTGTTGCGGCCGAAACGATTCGGTTCGGTTTTCTCGAACTTGCCAAGGATGCCCGCTTCGACGAAAAGCGGCTTTTCTTTCGCACCCTGTCACGCCCGCTCGGCGATCCGTTTGCCGGTGCCGAGGTGGCTATGCGCGAGGCGCGTTTCGTAGGCCAGGCGCTCGGGGTGAGCTTTGCGCTCGAGCGGCTCAGGGGCAAGGACGCGGCGGAGTTGCTGACCCAACTCGACAAGCTCGCCGCCGAAGGCGTGCGCTATTTTCTGGTCAACGCACCGGCATCGGTGGTGACCGAGCTCGCGCAGGCCGCGAAGGGGCGTGAGCTGTTGTTGTTCAATGTGTCGGCGGCTGACGATGTGCTGCGCCAGGAACAATGCCAGGCCAATCTCTATCACACCCTGCCGAACCACAGCATGCAGTCGGACGCGATGGCGCAGTTTCTGGTCGCGAACAAATGGCGCGATGTGTTGCTGCTCGAGGGGCCCTTGCCCGACGACAAGCTGATCGCCGCCGCATTCGAGGCGTCCGCCAAGCGCTTCGGGCTCAAGATCGTCGCCAAACGTTCGTTCGTTCTCAGCAATGACCCGCGCCAGCGCGAGCAGGGCAATGTGGGCCTTCTCACCACTGGTTCGGACTACGATGTGGTCTATGTTGCGGACAGCGATGGCGAGTTTGCGCGTGGCGTGCCTTACCAGACGGTGCGACCGCGCCCGGTGGTGGGCAGCGAGGGTCTGGTCGCCGAAGCCTGGCACTGGGCATGGGAGCGTCATGGTGCACCGCAGCTTTCCGGTCGGCTCGAAAAGCAGGCAGGGCGACGCATGGCGAGCATGGACTGGGCGGCCTGGGTCGCAGTCAAGGCGGTGGTCGAATCGGTGGTGCGCACCAACAATGCCGACTTTGCGACGGTGGTTGCCTATCTTGGGGGCGACGAGATCACGATCGACGGGTTCAAGGGCAACCGCCTCGATTTTCGTCCGTGGGATCGTCAGCTGCGCCAGCCGATTCTGCTCGCGACCCACAACCGGGTGGTCGAACGTGCGCCGATCGCCGGCTTTCTGCATCAGACCAACAACATGGATACGCTGGGTTTCGACCAGCGGGACAGTCGATGCAAGCCCTGATCGCGGGTGATTGGGCATGAAGCTCTCGCATGCAGTGCTTGCAGCCCAGGCCGTGGCGAGTCGCGAAGTGGCGAAGTTTCTGCGCCAGGGCGGGCGCCTGGCCTCGGCTCTGGTGCGGCCGCTGCTGTGGCTGGTGGTGTTCGCGGCGGGCTTTCAGAACGTGTTCGGGGTGTCGATCATCCCGCCCTATAACACCTACATCCCGTATCAGACCTACATCGTGCCCGGCCTCCTGGGCATGGTGTTGCTGTTCAACGGCATGCAGTCCTCGCTCGCGATGGTGTACGACCGCGAG
>JAEUNS010000326.1 GCA_016790005.1 Zoogloeaceae bacterium | reverse complement strand
CTGGCCCTTCGCTGACCATCTGCCACAGATCTTCGCCCAAGGCATCCGAGGCCTCGGCGAAGGTCTCGCGAATCACGGCGTCGTCGCCATAGGCCGACATCATGCCGACCGACTGGGACCCCTGTCCCGGAAAAACCAGTGCAAATGTCATTTGAACCTCACCTTCAGAATTGGAGCAGTACCGCGCCCCAGGTGAAACCACCGCCGACGCCTTCTAGAATCACGCGCTGGCCACGCTGCACCCGCCCGTCGCGCACCGCCAGATCGAGAGCCAGCGGAATCGATGCGGCAGAAGTATTGCCATGCCGATCCACCGTCATGATCACCTTGTCCGGCGACACGCCCAGGCGCTTTGCAGTCGCCTGCAGGATACGGGCATTGGCCTGATGTGGAATCAGCCAGTCGAGATCGGCAATCTGCAGTTTGGCGGCATCGAGCACCTCGTTGGCCACCTCGCCCAATACCTTGACCGCGAACTTGAACACCGCCTGCCCATCCATGCGCAGAAAGGGGTCGCCGGTCACTTGGCCTGACGCGATGCCGCCCGCAACGCTCAGGATGCCGTGATACGAACCATCCGCATGCAACGCACTGGCCAGAATGCCCGGCGTATCTGACGCCTCGAGCACCACCGCCCCCGCCCCGTCGCCAAACAGTACACAGGTACCACGGTCGGTCCAGTCGAGGATGCGGGAGAAGACTTCGGCGCCGACCACCAGCGCACGCTTGTGGCTGCCCGAGCGAATGAACTTCTCGGCGATCGTCAGCCCATAAATGAAGCCACTGCACACGGCCTGCACATCAAATGCTGCCGATCCATTAGCGATACCGAGCTTGGCCTGCAGCAACGCCGCCGTACTGGGAAAGATGTAATCGGGCGTCGAGGTGGCGACAATCACCAGATCAACGTCTGCGGGTCGCAATCCGCCGGCCTCAAGCGCCGCGAGGCTGGCATTCAGGGCCAGATCGCTGGCGCTCTGACTGGCTGGTGTGAGGTGGCGGAAGCGAATGCCGGTGCGTTCGGTGATCCAGGCATCCGAGGTGTCCACGCCACGCGCAACCAGGTCGTCATTGCTAACGGGCTCACCAGGCAGGTAACTCCCGGTGGCGACGATTCGGGCATTGATCATGTAACGACTCCTTGCATCGCGGCCATGCGGGTGGTGATACGTTCGACCAGATCATTCGACGCCGCCTCCGCGGCTCTGTGAATCGCCTGCTCGAAGCCGAACACATCTGCCGAACCGTGGCTCTTGACGACAACACCACGCAAACCGACCAGCGCCGCGCCGTTGTAACGTCGATGGTCAACCCGGTGCTTGAAACGATTCAGAACCGGCAGCGCGAACAAAGCCATGAGTTTGCTCACCAGACTGCGCCCGAACTCCTCGCGCAAGAAGCGCGCCAGCATCTGGGCGAGTCCTTCCGAAGTCTTGAGCAGCACATTGCCGACAAAACCGTCACAGACCACGACGTCGGTCGTACCCTTGAAGATGTCGTCGCCCTCGACATTGCCATAAAAGTTCAGGCCGCTGTCACGCAACAACAACCCCGCCTGCTTGACGACATCGTTGCCCTTGATCGCCTCTTCGCCTATGTTCAGCAAGCCCACGGACGGACGTTCGATGTGCTCGACGGCCGCCACCAGCATTGCGCCCATCACCCCGAACTGAAGCAGGTGCTCAGGCGTGCAATCTACGTTGGCGCCAAGGTCGAGCACATAGGTCTGCCCCTTGATCGACGGCAGAACACTTGCGATTGCCGGCCGGTCGATACCCGGCAGGGTTTTGAGCACGAAGCGCGATATCGCCATCAGCGCCCCGGTATTGCCGGCCGAGACCGCCGCATGCGCCTGGCCATCCTTCACCAGATTGACCGCAACCCGCATCGAGGAATCTCTCTTGGTGCGCATCGCATTGGCCGGCGCTTCGTCCATGGCCACGACCTCTGACGCAGGCTGAACGAGCACACGCCCGGAGAAGCGAGCCGCGAGCGTCGCCGCACCCGCTTCGAGCGCCTCGGGACGGCCGACCAGGATCACGCTTGCATCGGGATGATGGCGCAGGAAGGCCTCGGCTGCTGGAATCGTCACAGCCGGGCCGTGATCGCCACCCATGCAATCAATGGCAACGGTGACCTTCATCGGCATTGAACACCACGCATTCGAGCTAACAAGGAAGTGGACACAAAAACGGCGCAAGCGCTTGAAGCGCTGCGCCGTTCATGAGCGGAAGACTCAGTCGCCCTTGGTCTTTACAACCTTCTTGCCGCGGTAGTAACCGTTCGGGCTGATGTGATGGCGCAGATGGACTTCACCCGTGGTCGCCTCGACGGCCAGCGGCGGGTTGGTCAGGAAGTCGTGCGCACGATGCATGCCACGCTTGGAGGGGGACTTTTTGTTTTGTTGAACGGCCATTTCTAACTCCTGGATCTCTGGTAATTACTGCCTATTGCACGCTGCCGGGTTTCTTGAGCCCTGACAGTGCGGCAAACGGCGATTCCTTGGTCACCCCGCCAGACGGCTGCGGGATCTCGCATTGTTCGTGACGCGGCACGATAGGCACGGCCAGAAGAATTTCGTCTTCGACGAGTTGCTTCACCTCGAGGTCGGGCTGCACCTCGATTGCGTCGCGCGTCTCGTCTTCGAGTTCTTCTTCGGGAATCTCTTCCCCTGGCCTCACCAGCAACAGCGTCGAGGCAAGCTCGAACGGCCACGGCATTTCGGTCAGGCAGCGCTGGCAGACCAGCCGCAGCATTCCGATGACCTCAAGTTCCAGCTGCCACTTACCATCAACACCCTGCGAACTACCGAGCACGTAGGCGATATCGCCTTCGGCAGACGTGGTCATATCGGCAAGACGGCTGCACTCCGCAATCGGTATCGTGCCTTCGAGGCGACGACCGTCTGCGGCAAACTTGAAGGCGTCAGGGATTACGCATCGTTGCGACATAAGAGCGGGATGATATTATTTCTGCAGAATTCTGTCAAAGATCAGTTTTAGGACTCATCGTCATGCAACTCGTCCTCGCCTCGACCTCGGCTTATCGGCAGATGCTGCTCGAGCGGCTGCAATTGCCGTTCGTGACCGCACGCCCCGACGTCGATGAAACCCCCCAGCCCGGCGAGCACCCGCCCGATACTGCAAACCGGCTCGCGCTCGCCAAGGCGCGCGTGGTGGCCGAACGCTTCGACGACGCGCTGATCATCGGCAGCGACCAGGTCGCACACATGGGCAGCGAGATTTTCGGCAAACCCGGCACCGTAGAGCGCGCGATAGCCCAACTGCAACGCATGAGCGGACGCAGCGTGATCTTCCATACCGCCCTTGCGCTGATCAACACCCGCAGCGGCAAGGCCCATGTCGACAGCGTGCCGACCGAAGTGCGCTTTCGCAGGCTGTCCGACGCCGAGATCGTCCGCTACGTCGAGCGTGAGCAACCGCTCGACTGCGCCGGCGCCGCGAAGTCGGAGGCGCTCGGCATCACCCTGCTCGAGGCACTCTCGGGCGACGACCCGACCGCACTGGTCGGGCTACCGTTGATCGCATTGTCGCGCATGCTGCGCGCGGAAGGGCTGCTGCTGCCATGAGCGACCCTACCGGCTGCCTGGTGCTGGTGCCCGTCAGTCTGGGCGAAACGAGCTGGCAGCGTTTTTTGCCGGCCGAGGCCCATGCCGAGGTCGTGTCGATTCGCCATTTCGTGGTCGAGAACGCCAAGGCCGCACGCGCGCAACTCAAGCGCCTCGCGCATCCGCTACCGATTGCCGAACTCGACATTGCCCCACTGCCACCGAGCGGCCCGAGCGACGAACTCGACCGCCTGCTTGCTCCGACCGCTCAAGGCCTCGATGTGGGCCTGATGTCCGATGCCGGCTGCCCCGGCGTCGCCGACCCCGGCAGCAGGCTGGTCGCGCGCGCCCACGCGCTCGGCATTCGGGTGCGCCCGCTGGTCGGCCCCTCGTCGATCCTGCTTGCCCTGATGGCCTCGGGGCTCAACGGCCAGAGCTTTGCTTTCGACGGCTATCTACCGGTTGCCGAAGCCGCGCGCGACGCACGCATTCGCGCGCTTGAAGACGAGTCGCGCAAGCTGTCCCGCAC
>JAEUNS010000290.1 GCA_016790005.1 Zoogloeaceae bacterium | reverse complement strand
GCTTCGCAGGTCTCGATGTCGGCGGGGGTGATCTCCTTGCGTGCGATGAAGGCTTCATTGGCCAGCTTCCAGCCATAGCCGGTGGCGATGCGGCCGATCTCTCGCACGGCGCCCGTGCCATCGTTGCCTGCGCTCACGAAGACCGCATAGGGCAGGCCATTGAGCTTGCCTTCGCAGGGGTAGTAAGTACGATCGAAGAAGTCCTTGAGCGCGCCCGACATGTAGCCGAAGTTTTCGGGCGTACCGAGCAGCAGCCCGTCACACGCCAGCAGATCGCCGGTTCCCGCGTCGAAGGCACGCAACATCCGGGTTTCGGTTTCGGCCACCCTCAACGCGCCGCGCAACACCGCGGCTGCCAGTTGCCCGGTGTTGCCCGACTGGGTGTGATAGACGATCAGGAGACGCTTGGGTGTGCTCATTGGCGTTACCGACGAACTTCACTTTTCATTCGGGAAGACTCTGCCGGCACGGCTTGGTTCGGCATGTAGGCGCCGTTCGCCGGCTGCTGGATCGAGGCGATAGAACGCACGCAATTGTTGGTAGACCGCCCGGTAGGCCTGTTCCAGCACGCCGGGTGTCTCGAAGAACACCTCGGATGCCACTGCAAAGAACTCGGCGGGATGTTCGGCCGCGTAGGGGTCGAGCACGGTGTCTTCGCCGGCATCGATCTGGTTACAGAGGTGTTCGTAGGCTTGCGAAAAGGCGTTCGACCAAGTCTGTCGCGACATTCCGGCATGTAGCCGGGGAAATCCGTCGGCCTCGCCATTGGCCATGTCGAGCTTGTGCGCGAACTCGTGGATCACCACGTTGACGCCGTCCGACGCCTCGGGCCCGCCCTGCCAGGCAAGCAACACCGGGCCATTGCTCCAGGCTTCGCCGAGCAGGCTGTCGGCAAATTCGTGCACAACGCCATCGTCGTCCAGCACGCGGCGCGGCACCAGGATATCGCCCGGGTAGACGATGATCCCGACCCAGCCACGATAGGCGTCGAGACCGATGTTCACGATCGGCAGGCACGCTTGCAGCGCGATCGTGAGCATCATGTCGTCGGTCACCATGAGCTCGTTCGCGCCATGAAACTCCTTCTCGGCCAGGAATTCCAGCGTCAGGACACGCAGACGAACCCGGTCTGGCTCGTCCAGATAATCCAGAAACGGCAAACCCGCCTCGACCCGGGCCCAGTGTTCGGGCGTGACCCGGTTGCCGTCGGTTGTATCGAGGCCAGCAACGCGCTTGAGGAAGTTCAGCATGGCTAACGCACCGTCTTGCGGGTGGTCAGGAAGATTCCGGTGAACACCAGCGCGATGCCGACAAAGTGGTACCAGTACGGACGCTCGCCGAGAAAGATGGCGGCGAGCAGCGTGCCGAACACCGGCATCAGGTGAATGAACAGGGCGCCGCGGCTGGGGCCGACCGCCGCAATGCCGGAGTTATAGAAGATGTAGCCGAGAAAGCTGGGAAACACCGCCACATAAAGCAGCGCGACCGCAGTGGTCGGGGACAGGCTCATATAGCGCCCGGTATACAGCTCAAAAGCGTAGAACGGCATCAGCGTGATCACCCCGACCACGGTGAGTGCCGCGAGCAGCAACATGGGGTGAACGCCTTGCGGCCGCCACTGCAAGCCCACCGTGTACAGCCCCCAGGTGAGCACCGCGAGCAACATCCAAAGATCGCCCAGGTTCAGGCTCAAGCCAAGAAAAGTGTCGATGCTGCCCTTGCCGACGATGGTAAACACGCCCAAAAGCGACACGACCACACCCAGCCCTTCAATGGGGCTCAGGCGCTTGCCGAGGAACACGAACGCAAGCGCAATGGTTGCTACCGGAATGAACGAGTTGAGCATCGTTGCGTTGGTCGCGGTGGTGTATTGCAGCGCGATATAGGCGAAGGTGTTGTATCCGCCGACACTGAGAATGCCCAGTATCACCACCGGACGCCAGGCCGCCTTGAGCGCGGGCCATTGCGCGCGCAGATGCGGCAGCGCGAACGGCAGTATCAGCACCAGCGCCAGCGTCCAGCGCCAGAACGCGAGCGTGATCGGCGGCACCGAGTCGGTGATGCCGCGACCGACGACCATGTTGCCCGACCAGAACAACGCCGTCAGGCTCAGCAGAACATAGGGGTTGGCAAAGGTCTTCTTCATTGCATGGGGCAAGTTGCTATCGTTCGAGCCGCGATGATCGCACATTGGCGTACCGATCGTGCCCGACTTGTCGCCGGACGATGGCTCCGGACCGTCATCAAGATCGGCACGCCTTGTGGGATAATTCGCTCATGGTCTCCGTCACCCATGCAATTTCGAGCAACGATGCCGCTCCGCCCCTCGAACTCATTTCGGAGGGACTGGACGCAACCGAACGCAAACAGGTCGAGGAAGCGCTTGCGCTGGCCGAAGAGGCCTACGAAGGCCATGTGCTGGGCACGGGCGAATCTGCGCTGACCCATGCGCTGGGGATGGCGCTGATTGCCGCGTCGCTTAAGCTCGATGCCGAGACCCGGATCGCCGGGCTGCTGTTTTCGGTGTGTGAGTATCAGGACGACGCTGCCGACATCATCGCCCGGCGCTTTTCACCGGCGGTGGGCGAAATCATTGCGGGCCTGCGCCGGCTCAACGGCCTGCGCCTGCTTACCCGCAAGACTGCGCGCGCGAGTGCCCCCGAAATTCGCGCCCAGACCGAAGTGCTGCGCAAGATGTTGCTGGGCATGGTGCAGGACATTCGCGTCGTGTTGCTGCGGCTCGCCTCGCGCACCCAGACCTTGCGCTTTTTCACTGAAGAGCCGCCCGCAACCCTGCTCGAGATAGCGCGCGAAAGTCTCGACCTCTATGCGCCATTGGCCAACCGTCTGGGGGTTTGGCAGCTCAAGTGGGAACTCGAGGATCTTTCGTTCCGCTTTCTCGAACCCGATACCTACAAGCGCATCGCCAAGATGCTTGACGAGCGCCGCTCGGAGCGCGAAGAGTTCATCCAGAAGGCGATCGAACGGCTCAAGAGTGAGCTCACGGCCGCGGGAGTCAAGGCCGATGTTTACGGCCGTCCGAAACACATCTTCAGCATCTTCAACAAGATGCGATCGAAGGGGCTCGATTTTTCGCAGGTGTACGACATTCGCGCGGTGCGAATCCTGGTCGACAAGGTGCAGGAATGCTACACCGCCCTCGACATCGTCAACCGGCTGTGGCAGCCGATCGCCAAGGAATACGACGACTACATCATTCGCCCCAAGGGCAACAACTACCAGTCGCTGCATACCGCGGTGCGGGCCTCGGACGGCAGAGCGCTCGAAGTGCAGATTCGCACCCATGACATGCATCGCCATGCCGAGCTGGGCGTGGCCGCGCACTGGCGCTACAAGGAAGGCAGCACACACGGTGGCGACTACGACGAAAAGATCGCGCTGCTCAGAAGCCTGCTGTCGTGGCGCGACGAGGTGGCCGACACGGCCGACTGGGTCGAACAGTTTCGCCGGGCTGCGCTGGACGACACCATCTATGTGCTGACGCCGCAAGGCCAGGTCATCGATTTGCCGCGCGGCGCGACCCCGATCGATTTCGCCTATCGTTTGCATACCGATCTGGGCCATCACTGCCGCGGCGCCAAAGTCGATGGCCATCTGGTGACGCTCAATACGCCGCTCGACAACGGTCAGACGGTCGAGATCAGCACCGTGCGCGAAGGTGGCCCCTCGCGCGACTGGCTGAATTCGAGCCAGGCTTACGTCACGACGAGTCGCGCACGCAACAAGATCAAGCAGTATTTCAGCGCGCTCGAGGAAGAAGACTTGCTGGCGCGTGGGCGGGCCTTCGTCACCCGCGAAATGCAGCGCGAGGGGCACGGCCAGGCCAATATCGACAACCTGGCCGAAAAGCTCGGCTTCAAGTCTGCTGATGTGATGTTCGTGGCCGCCGGGCGTGGCGAGGTCGGGCCGCGGGCGGTACAGGTCGCGCTGCGCGACCCGAATGCGGATGATGGCGCTGCGGCCGAACCCGAAGTCGTGGTGGGGCGCAGTCGCACCGGTGACACCGGTGGCAAGGTGTTGATCAAGGGTGTGGGCATGCTGTTGACCTCGCTGTCGCGCTGCTGCAAGCCCGCACCGCCCGATGCCATCCAGGGCTTCGTGACCCGCGGCAGGGGGGTTTCGGTGCACCGCGTGGACTGCCCCGACTTTCAGCGAATCGCCATAGCCAACCCCGAACGGGTTGTCGATTGCGAGTGGAACGGCGAAGTCGTCGAGGGACGACATTCATTGTTTCCGGTCGATATCGAAGTGTCCGCGATCGACCGTCAGGGTTTGCTGCGCGATATCTCGGAAGTGCTTTCGCGCGAGAAGCTCAATGTGATCGCCGTCAATACGCTGACCAAGAAAGGGCGGGCGCGAATGCGTTTCACCATGGAAGTCGGCGGCATCTCGCAGGTGCAACGCGCCCTCGCACTGGTGCGCGAGGTTCGCGATGTGGTCGACGTGCGTCGAAAGTA
>JAEUNS010000275.1 GCA_016790005.1 Zoogloeaceae bacterium | reverse complement strand
CGTGCAGATCATGATTCCGTTCGTGCGCAACGTCGAAGAGGCGCGTGGGGTGGTCGAGTTGCTGGCCGAGCACGGCCTGAAGCGTGGCGACAATGAGCTCAAGCTGATCATGATGTGCGAGATTCCATCAAATGCGCTGCTTGCCGATGCCTTCCTAGAGCACTTCGACGGCTTCTCGATCGGATCGAACGATCTGACTCAGCTCACTCTCGGACTCGATCGCGACTCGGGCCTGGTCGCGCATGCCTTCGACGAACGCGATCCGGCGGTGCAGCAGTTGCTGTCAATGGCGATCAGCGCGGCCAACCGCCTTGGAAAGTACGTCGGGATCTGCGGACAAGGGCCTTCGGACCATGCGGATTTTGCCGAATGGCTGATGGATGAAGGTATCCAGACGATCTCCCTCAACCCGGATACGGTCGTCAGCACCTGGCTGAAACTTGCTGCGCATCGCGGCTGAGCTCTGGCCGAGATCAGCGGGGGTGGAGCACTGTTCAAGTGCGCCACCCCCGGCTAATTTTCGGAGTCGTTCAGGCATTGAAAAATCGCACTGTTTTGGTGATAAACTTGCGAGACTTTTTTGGCCAAATGTGATTTTCAAGCACATTTAGCCATCTGACTCATCAATCCTGTAAGCGGCGCTCGGTTATCACCATCGTTGGCGTGCAGGGTATGGAGGTCCAGGATGGCGCTAGTCATTCTTTCCGCCAAGACCGTGACGCGTGGCGAAACACGCACGATCAGCCTGCGGGCGTTTGCGAGTCTGGTTTTGGCGGGCATGTTTTTGGTGCTTGTATGCGGGTTTGCGCTCGGAATGGTCTTGAGCCCTGAGCGCGCTTCAGAGTCTGCACGGGACCCCGATCTTTCTTTGCTGGTGACCGTCCCTGTTGCAGAGCCGGTCGTGCCAGACCCAGCCGAACTTGCCGATGTGCTTGAGCTGGCTACGCTCGACGCGTCGGCGGTTGGCGCCGATACGTCCGACAGTCGCATGCTGATCGATCGCTTTGGCGAACTCTCCGGCCGGATGATCCGGCTCGAATCCGAGGCGCGGGTGCTTGCGGAGCGCATCTCGGTGATCAGCGACTTCGAGGAGCGGGTGGCCGGCACTGAGGAGCCGGACGCGTCCGAGGGACGTCTTGCACGCACGCCTCCGGGGCCGTCGGGTGGCCCCTGGCTCGAGCCGCGCGAAGAGCCCGGTCCGGCCCCGACGCTCGCCCCGATCGAATTGAATCTCGATGGTGATCTGGAGGCGCAGCTCGAGCAGATGGACTCGGGGGTGAGTGCGCTTGCGGCGCGCCTGGCCGAACTCGACCAGATCGCCACATCGTTCAAGCTGGTCCACCTGTCTTTCCCCGGACGCTCGCCGATGGTGGGCGTCAGTGCAAACTCCAACTTCGGAAATCGGGTCGATCCGTTCAATCGTCGCCGCGCGTTCCATAGCGGGGTCGATTTCAATGCACCGCGAGGCACACCCATACTGGCCAGCGCTGGCGGTCGGGTGATTTTTGCCGGGCGACGTTCTCAGTACGGCTTGACGGTTGAAATCGAGCATATGGCAGGCTTGGTGACCCGCTATGCACATGCGTCGAAACTTCACGTCGCCGTGGGCGAAGTGGTGATGCCGGGGGCCCTGATTGCAGAGGTTGGCTCGACCGGCCGTTCGACCGGACCGCACCTCCACTTCGAGATTCTCAAGGACGGATATTTCGTCAATCCGGCCGTCTATCTCGCGCATTTCTGAATTTCTCCAATGTGGAACCGCCAGCGCTCCGCGACGCGGGGCTTGACCAGCAGTGAACTGGAGATATCGGGCAGTCGTCGGCTGGTGCGAGTGCTGACTGCAATGCTCGTGCTTGCGCTGCTTGCGCTGGCCGCCAGCATATCGCTGCTTGTGCTGGTGGAATCCACCCCTGCGCCCGCCGTATCGGCGGTGCTGGAATCGCCGTCGCTGTCTGGCGCCGACGAGGCGGAAGTTGGCGATGCCCAGATCACATTGCTCGAAGGGCAGAATGTGCAACTCGGGGCAAAGGTCGACGCCTTGCAGGATGCGCTCAACGGTGCGACGCTTGATCTTGAGATGGAGCGGGCGACGCGCAAGGAGCTCGAACTCCAGATCAACGGTCTGCGCGAGCAGCTTGCACAGACGCAGGAGGAGCTCGCGTTCCTGAAGAGCGCGGCCGAAGTTACCACCAAACCATGATTACGGGGCTGCCGGTGCAGGCAGTCCCGTTGCAGGAGACGCCATGTTCGGCAAGCGGCAGAAAAAGGACCGGATCGAAATTGCCAAGCTGTCCAGCCTGATCGCCGACAATCTTCAGGTGGTCGGCGATGTGTTGTTTTCGGGTGGACTGCGTGTCGATGGCAAGGTCGAAGGCAACATCCTGGGCAAGGTGGGTGAGAAGAGTCTGATCGTGTTGAGCGAGAAAGGCTGCGTGGTTGGTCGGGTGCGTGCCTATGACGCAGTGATCAATGGAACGATCTCGGGCGATCTCGAAGTCGAGCATTTTCTCGAGTTGCAGGCGGGCGCCCGCGTTTCGGGAAATATCAGCTACAGCCAGCTGCAGATGGAATGCGGTGCCACGATAGAGGGGCAGTTGACGCGGGTGGCGCCTGCAGCCAGCCTGCCGGCCCCTGCGGAGCCACTGTCCTTGCCATCGGTCACTCACCTGGATGCCGCGGAGTCGGGGCGGGCCTGAAGCACGTGTGGTGGTTGCATTCGGGTGGGGGTACCTGTTCCGGCTTTCGGTCGATCGTCGTGGCAAACGCCCGAACATGAAGCTCGCGTTCGACGCTAAAATGTTGCGCTAGACAATGCCGGTACGGTCCGGCGCCCTACGGAGAATTGCAATGCCCCTCGTTTCCATGCGCCAGTTGCTCGACCACGCCGCAGAGAACGGCTATGGTCTGCCGGCGTTCAATGTCAATAATCTCGAACAGGTTCAGGCGATCATGGAGGCCGCGCATGGCTGCGACAGCCCCGTGATCATGCAGGCGTCGGCCGGTGCGCGAAAGTACGCCGGTGAGGCCTTTCTGCGCCACCTGATCGATGCCGCGGTCGAGTCCTACCCCCATATTCCGATCGTGATGCATCAGGACCATGGCCAGTCGCCGGCAATCTGCATGGCGGCCATCCGTTCCGGCTTCACCAGCGTCATGATGGACGGCTCGTTGCTCGAGGATGGAAAGACGCCTTCATCGTATGAGTACAACGTCGAGGTCACGCGCGAGGTGGTCAAGTTCTCGCATTCGATCGGGGTCACGGTCGAAGCCGAGCTCGGATGTCTCGGCTCTCTTGAAACCGGGCAGGCGGGTGAGGAAGACGGTATCGGCGCCGAGGGTACCCTCGATCATTCCATGTTGCTGACCGACCCCGACCAGGCGGCCGATTTCGTTCGCAAGACCGACTGCGATGCGCTCGCGATCGCGATCGGTACCAGTCATGGCGCCTACAAGTTCAGCCGCAAGCCGACCGGTGACATTCTCGCGATCGACCGGATCAAGGCGATTCATGCGCGCATTCCCAACACCCATCTGGTCATGCACGGTTCGAGCAGCGTGCCGCAGGAGTTGCTGGAGGTCATCCGCAGCTATGGCGGCGACATGAAAGAGACCTATGGTGTGCCGGTCGAAGAAATTGTCGAAGGCATCAAGTTCGGGGTGCGCAAGATCAATATCGACACCGATATCCGGCTGGCGATGACCGGGGCGATTCGCAAGTTCATGTTCGAGAACCCGTCGAAGTTCGATCCGCGCGAGTACAACAAGCCGGCGCGCGAGGCCGCCAAGTTTGTGTGCAAGGCGCGCTTCGAGGCCTTCGGCAGTGCCGGCATGGCGAGCCGGATCAAGCCGGTGCCACTCGACAAGATCGCCCAGCGCTACCTCAAGGGCGAGCTCACTCAGGTCGTGCGCTGAGTCTTGCCGGCGTCGGTTGCCGGGCGGAATCGGCCAGGGCAACCGACGTGAGCATCATCTCGACCCCTTTCCCCTGCAAAAAACTCAGCAGTGCTTCAAGTGCGAGCGACGGCGGGCGGTCGGCATGAATCAGGATGTTCCACTCCCGCTCGATCGGTGTGCCGCGAAAATCGAGTCGCACCAGGCGCCCGGTTTCGAGCTCCATCTCGAAGGTGTGGTGTGACAGAAAGGCCACGCCCATGCCCGCCATGGCGGCCTGTTTCAGAGTTTCATTGCTACCGAGTTCATCCGCTCGCACCAGCTTGACCCCATGCGCCCGCAGGTAGCGATCGAGGTTTGCGCGGGTGCCCGACCCCTGTTCGCGCAGCAGCAGGCGCTCGCCGGCCAGTGCGCCGGGTGGCAGGTTGCGGCGTTGTGCCAGCGGATGAGCCGGCGCCGCCACGAATGACATCGGATGGCGGGCAAACGGAATCCTGCGCAGATTCAGCCCCGGTGGCGGCTCACCCATGATCGCGACGTCGGCGCGCCGCTCGCGCAACAACTCGGCCATGCCCGCACGGTTCTGCACCGTCAGGCGAAAGCTGATATCCGGATAGGCCTCACCAAACGCGGCCAGCAGGCGCGGTACAAAGTATTCTGCCGTGGTGATCGCCGCGATATCGACCGTGCCCGAGGCCACACCCTTGCTGGCCTTGAGTTCGACTTCTGCCAACTCGATGGCGTAGAACACCTCGCGCGCGCGCCGCACCAACACCTCACCCGCAGCAGTCAGCCTGAAACTGCGTCTTCCGTCGAGCAAGACCTCCCCCACCAGGGCCTCAAGTTCCTGAATCTGCATCGATACTGCGGGCTGGGTTACATGCAGCAGTCGGGCGGCGAGGGTAAAGCTGCCGGTATCGGCAACCGCGATCAGGGTGCGCAGTTGCTTGAGGGTCGTTCGTTGTCCCAGTTTCATAAGAAAGCCTGATGTAATCGCAAAAGATAACATTGGTTGTTCTTATCTTAATCCGGTCCTATCTTTACGCAAAACAATACCTGCCGACCACCGTAGCGAAGCGGTGTCAGGCAACCACCTGCGTGAGGAGACATCATGTTCAATATCGAGCGTACGACGCTGACCGAGTATCTGATCGAGCAGCGGCGCAATCACCC
>JAEUNS010000254.1 GCA_016790005.1 Zoogloeaceae bacterium | reverse complement strand
CCGCGCCATTGCCCGTTGGTGATCGATGACGCAGGTCTTGCGAAGCCCCGAATGCTGATACGTATCATCTCGATCCTGTTTCCCCTGTTCGCGATCACCGCAGTGGGCTTTTTCGTCGGGCGAAAGATGAAGCCCGATCTGTCACATGCGAACAAGCTGACGATGGATGTATTCGTTCCTGCGCTGGTGTTTGCCGCCCTGGCGAACAAGGAATTCCATATCGCCGAATACATTCCGCTGACGATCGCGACCCTCATCATCGTGATCGGATCGGGCCTCGCGGCATGGCTGCTGGCGCACCTGTCTGGCTTGCAGGTCAAGACCTTCGTGCCCCCGATGATGTTCAACAACTGCGGCAACCTCGGTCTGCCGCTTGCCGTACTGGCCTTTGGCGAGCCGGCGCTGGCGCCGGCGGTCGTGATGTTCATGGTGTCCAACCTGCTGCATTTCACCTATGGCGCGTGGTTGCTCGACCATCGTATCAAGGTGTGGACCGTCTGGAAGGTGCCGTCGGTGATAGCGACCGTTGCCGGGCTGGTGGTCGGTATCCTGGGCATTCAGGTGTGGCCGCCGCTGATGCTGGCGATCCGGATGCTGGGGGAGATCGCGATCCCGTTGATGTTGTTTGCGCTGGGGGTGCGGCTGACCGACTCGAAGATCACTGCGGTCGGCATAGGCGTTTTTGGCGCGGTGGCCCGCCCGCTGGTCGGCATGATGCTTGCACTCGGGGTGATGATGTTCATTGACCTGCCGCCACAGGAGCGCGCGCTGCTGCTGGTGTTTGGGGCGCTGCCGCCGGCGGTGCTGAACTTCATCTTTGCCGAGCGCTACCATCAGCAGCCCGAAGTGGTTGCGTCGATGGTGTTGATCGGTAATGTGTCGGCGCTGGTGTTTCTGTCGGCGGCGTTGGCAATCTCACTGCCTTGAAGTCAAGACCTGATGCGAGTGATGTATGACCGAACGCGTTTTTCATTCCGATGGCTATGCCCGTTATTGCGAGGCTGTCGTTGTTGCGACCAGGGAGGCTGGCGTGGTGCTCGACCGCAGCGTGTTCTACCCGACCGGGGGTGGCCAGCCGGGTGATCGAGGCGAGTTGGTGCTGGACGATGGCTCGCGGTGCCAGGTTGTAGATGCGCTCAAGGGCGAAGGCGATGAGATCGTGCACGTGCTTGCCGAAAATGCCCCACTGCCGACGGTCGGCAGCAAGGTCGTGGCACGCATAGACTGGACGCGTCGCCATATCTTGATGCGATACCACACCTGTCTGCACCTGTTATGCGCGGTGGTCGATGCCCCGGTGAGTGGCGGAAGGATGGCGGAGGACAAGGCTCATCTGGATTTCGACATCGAAATGGACAAACTCGTCGCAGCCGAGATCGAGGCCCGCTTGAACGAGCTCGTCGCACGCGACCTGCCCGTGACTGCGGGCAAGATCACCGATGCGGAGCTCGATGCCAATCCGGCCCTGGTCAAGACCATGTCCGTGCAGCCGCCGCGCGGCCAGGGCGTGATCAGGACCATCGCGGTCGCCGGCGTGGATCTCCAGCCGTGTGGCGGCACCCATCTTGCTCGAACGGGCGAAATCGGCTCGGTCACGGTGTCGCGCATACGCTCGGAAGGCAAACGCAACAAGCGGGTAACGATCGTGCTCGAAGATCCGTCTCCCGCTGCGCTGGCCTGAGCAGCAATGAAGCGCTTGCTTACCTGTGCAAATCTCGTCGAGGCGCAGCACAAGGCCAATCTACTGATCGCGGCCGGTATTCATGCCGAGGTGCGAAACACCTATCTGGCTGGCGCGGTGGGTGATATTCCGTTCGTAGAGGCAGGGCCGCAGGTGTGGGTGAATGCGGGCCATGACGTACAGGCTGCCTTGAATGTCTTGGCGGCAGCCGACCGCGTCGCCTCTGACCCCGACTGGGTCTGCGCCGAGTGTGGCGAACCCATCGAGGGGCAGTTTGCGCAGTGCTGGCAGTGCGGGGCAATGCGCCCGTTTGCCTGAGCTGCCCGCGCTGCTCTCGGGCCTGTGGTTGGCGTTTTGACCGAGACCGGCAGCGTTTGTGGAATCAGGCGCCGGTGGCGGCGAATTCGGGCGTCGGCAAGGCGACCCTGTCTTCGGTGCTGAACTGATAGTCCTTGAACACATGTTCGGCCGACAGGATCTGGTAGTTGCCATCGGGGGTGCGCACCGAAGTGTCCTTCAGCCGATAGGTGTAATGGCCACAGGTCCAGCAGTCGAAATTGCGCATCTGGGTGCACAGACAGGTCTTGTCCATGACTTTGATTCGCTTGGCGTCGGGGTGGAGCGCCAGTTCGCGGTTGTAGGCGGTGATGTAGGAGCAGCTGCCATTGGCGTCGAGCAGGTAGCCATAGGCTTCGCAGTTCGGGCGGATGCCGTCGCCGATCGCTGGGCTGCTCTTGAGCATCCGCATCGGATAACCGGTGGGCGAGATGGTGTTGACTTCGATGTCTTC
>JAEUNS010000251.1 GCA_016790005.1 Zoogloeaceae bacterium | reverse complement strand
CGACCTGGTGCTGCTCGACGCGCTCGGCAACACGCTCGCATGGGGCAATCACCCCCAAGGCGAATCGGGCGCACCCGACCGGGTCAACAACGTCGAGTACATCGACCGCGAACTCGGATCCGGCACCTGGACCATGCAGATACGCGCGGTAAATGTGCCGCTCGGACCACAGAAGTGGGCACTCGCCATCAGCCCTGGCCTGATCGATGGCGACGCTCAGCCATCCGTACCCACCCCTGCGACCGCCCTGCACTGGCACATCGCGCTTGGGTGGGCTGCAATCAGTGGGGTCGGCCCGCAGCGTGCAGCGCAGCTTGAGCAGCTGCTACCCGGCGGCCTCGCACAGCTCGCGCGCGGCCCGATCGACCCAGCGGGCTTCGCCTTTCTGCCGCGCGGCATCCAGCTGCGCATCATCGAGTTGAACCGGCTCTTCAGTCAGGCGCCGCCGCCCGAGGCGCAACTGGCGCTGGCCCACCCAACTCAGCGTTTCGAGCACGGCGCGCCGGCCGGTATCAGCGCGCACGACTGGCAACGCCTCGTCACAAGCCTTGCACCACTCTTCACCGCGCTCGATCGCGACATCGCGCATGTCTTGTGCGGTGAAGCCCTGTTCCGCTGACGTACCGAAGGAGGTCACCATGGCAGACACCACCGACAACCCATCCGCGACACCACGCGGCCGGCGCCGCACCACCACCGCCGCGCCACCGGGCGGCATACCCGAGGGACGGATACTCTCGAGCGATGCGCTGGTGCCGGGCGGCATGGCCGGGGCGCTCGCACTCGAGGCCGACGTCTCGGGCGAGCTCGCGGCCCTCGCGCCGAGCTTCGGCGACATTCTGGCCTCGATCGGCCGCGGCGTCGCCGATTCACAGACGGCACTCGACCGCGGCCTGGTCACCACTGCCAACGCCTTGTCGCAAAACAACATCACCATCGTCACCGATGTCATCCAGGAGCTCAACGACGACGGTCTGCCGGTGCCGTCGGCAACCGAACTCGTGACCCAGAGTGTTTCGCTGATCAACTTCGTGCGCCCGACGGCACACCAATGGAGCCATGTCGCCCTGCGCATGGACATGACCGTGGGCGCAGTGGACAACGAACGCGGCATGACGGTCAGCACCCGCAACAGCAGCACCCGCGCTGTGAACGCCGGTCTGTTCCTGGGTTTCCTCGGAATCGGCGTGCTGTCAGTCAGGGAGAGCTCGACCTTTCGCAAGGAAGAGTCCGACTTCGAATCGAACTGGGCCGAAGGTCGGGTGGTGATGGATGCCCTGCTGCAACCGCGCACGGTAGAGGGTTTCGACCCCCCCGCTGAAGTCACGATCGGTCCGCAGATCTTCATGGCACTCGGCAGCGTGCAGGAGACGCTCAACGCCGGCGTGGTGACGGCGCGCTCGACCACCGTCGTGATCACGGTGCGAAAGGCCGACGGTTCGGTCAATCCCGTTGTTGCGATCGACGTCGATGCCGGCCCGTTCAATCTGTCGTTCTCGACCACCGGCGGCTTCACCGGCAACACCACCAATGCGGCCGGCCAATGCAGTGTCGAGCTGTCGCGCAGCATTCCCAGCCCCTTGTTCCAGCGCCGGGTCCGCGGCACCGTCACGGTCACGCTCGGCCAGATCGAACGCACGCTGAGCGTTTCGCTGTAATCGGCGCGCTCACAAGGAGAACACCATGCCAGACCTGCTTCCTCCCCTCGCCAGCACGCTCGCGGCCGATGCCAATGTCGCCAATGAACTGGTCGGCGCCGGCATCGCCTTCGGGACTCTGGTCGAACGCACCGGCGCCGCGGTGGCTGCAACCCAGCTGCGCCTCGATGCCTCCAGCGCCGAGACCGCAACGGCGCTTGCCGGCACCCTGGTCAATGTGATCGCGGTGAGCGAGCGCGTGTTCCGCGACGACGGCACCCTCGACCATGTGACCAATCATGTTCGCCCCCTGCCCCTGATCAGCTTCATCGACCCGGTCTTCTACCAATGGACCAGCGTCAGGCTGCAAGGCGAATTCTTTGCCCGCGAGTTTGCCGCATCGAATGAAACAAGCTCCTCGAGCTCTTCGAGCAGCACCAACCTCTTCGGCGCAGGCGTCTCGATGATTCTGGGACCGGGCGCCTTCAGTATCGGCAGCACTTCGAGCGGGCGCACTACCAACGCCGAAGTTTCGACCGACATCTCGCTTGGACGGATCCGCGCGAGCGCGCTGCTCGAGCCACGCGACGATGTGAGCATTCCCAAACCCAACCAGGTCATCCGGGGCCCGCGACTGGCGCTGATACAGGGCGAGATCGCGGACGTACTCGACGGCGGCGCGCTTATCGGTCGCACCATGAGCATGTTGGTGCAGCTCAATCGCCGCGACGGTGCCGCCATCGCGGGCAAAGCCTTGTCAATCGAGACAGCGGGCGTACCCTGGCGTCATCTCGGCGGCGGGGTCACCAATGCCGCCGGCCAGGTCGAGATCGAACTGCGCCGCGACTTTCTTGATGAGGATGCCGACACGACCCCGGAGAGTTTCATCATCAGCGCCCGGATAGGGCTGATCAGCAACTCGGTCACGGTCACGTTCTGATGCCGGCACGCGCGCAAAGGAGGCTCCGATGGCCGACCGGACGCTGAGCACCGAGCTGGCCGGGCAGCAGGCAGTCGAGCTCGGCGAACTGCTGGCACGCACGGTGGTGTCGGTGGCCGAGGCGCAGGAGAGCCTCGACCGCCACGCCACCGCCCGGCTCGATGCGCTGGAACACGATGAGCCGGATGCGCCGCGGGTACCGCCGCTGTGGTACACCTTCACCGAGGTGTCGGTGGAGGTTGCGCTTTCAATGACGGTACAGCATGCGACCACCGGCACCTCCACGCGCCTGCTGACGCGCCCGGTAGACCCGCGCCAGGTCAGCCTGTATGGTTATCAGGCCGCCAGCAGCCTGGTCGTGCGCCTGCAGCTCAGCCCACGCAGCGCCCCGCCCGACGTGGAACCGACGCCCTGACCAAAACCATCTGCGCAGGAGAACCATGGCCACCGACCCGATCGATCGCAACACCCGCGCATCGCTTATCGACCCCGGCCTTATTGCGGGGCTCGAGTTGAAACCCGTCGGCTCGTCATCCCTGATCAATCTGGACGGCCGCCTGGGCGTATTCACCCCGGTGGCCGACGGCAACAGCGGTGGTGACAACACCGAGGCCATCATCGGTGCGCTCAAGAAGGAACTCACCCGGCTCGAGAGCGAAAACGCCGGCCTCAAACGCCAGGCCGCCGAGCTCGAGCAGGCCCGCAAGCGCAGCCCCGACGACTTCGCCAGCGCGGTCGCGCACACCCTCGACACGCTCCAGCACAAGCTGGTGCAAACCACCAATCCGGTGAGCCGCTTCGCGGTGAAGACCATCGCCATCGACGCCCAGGTCACCGTCGATGTCTCGCCCCTGGGCATACTCGAATACCGCTTCGTGCGCCCTGAGGACCGCATCGACCCGGCCAAGCTGTCGCGCATCCAGCTTGAGATCGTGCCCTTGCCACGCGAAGACGGCGGGCTCACCCAAGGCCCGGACTTCACACCCCACGCCGGGGTAGAGGACATCATCGGGGTTGGCGAGAGCTACCGCGGCGTGCTCAA
>JAEUNS010000174.1 GCA_016790005.1 Zoogloeaceae bacterium | reverse complement strand
GGCTGCTCGAGCGGCTGGACATGCGCATCGAAGGCGCAAGCGGCGCATGAGCCTCGCCGAAGCGACTCTGCGCGCTCCGGACGCCTCGGCCGGGGCCGTGTCGGCGCCCTCGGCGCATCTGCGTTTCGACGCGGACTTCGTACGCGACCCCTACCCGCATTACGCGGCGCTGCGCGAGGCTGGCCCGATCCACTGGACCGATGCCTTGTTCAACGGCGCCTGGGTGGTGACACGGCATGCGGACGTCGACGCGGTGTTGCGCGACCCTGGCCTGTCGGCCCAGCGCACCGCCGGCTGGGTGAAGCGGGTGGACGGTGGCGACCGCCGCAGCCAGGCCGAGCTCCGGGCGTTTCAGCACCTGTTTTCGCGCGCGATGATCTTTCTCGACGCACCCGACCATACCCGGGTGCGCACGGTACTGGGTGCCGGCTTTCACCCCGCACGCATTCGCGCCCAGGCCCCGCGTGTCGCCGAGATCGTCGCCGCCCGTATCGCGGCGCTGGGGCAGCGACCGCGCTTCGACTTCATGGCCGAGTTCGCCCGCCCGGTGCCCTCGCTCGTCACCTGCATGCTGCTGGGGGTCGACGCCGCCGACCGGCAGGATTTCATCGCCTGGTCGGACGACCTGGCCGCGTTCATGAGCGCGCCCTGGCCGACCCTCGATCAGGCCCGCGCCGCCCAGCGCAGCCTGCTGGCATTGAAGCGCTATTTCGATGCGCTGCTGTCGGCCCGACGCAAGGCGCCGGGTGAGGATCTGGTCAGCCTGCTGCTGGCCGCCGAGGCCGAAGGCCTGTTTCGCAGCGATGCCGAACTCGTCGCCCAGTGCGCGATGCTGCTGCTGGCTGGGCATGAGACGACCCGCAACCTGCTCGGCAACGGCCTTCATGCCCTGCTCGATCATCCCGAACAATGGAAAGCCTTGATTGACGATCCCGCGCTCGTGCCGGGCGCGGTGCGCGAGTTGCTGCGCTACGACAGCCCGGTGCAATACACCGGACGACGCGTGATCGCCGACTCGCTGGTGTGCGGCCAGCGGGTGCGCCGCGGCGAGCTGGTGATCGCACTGATCGGCTCGGCCAACCGCGACCCGGATCGCTACACCGACCCCGACCGGCTCGACATCCGGCGACGGGAACCGACCCATCTGTCCTTTGGCCGCGGCGCACATGTGTGCATCGGGGCCGGTCTGGCGTTGATGCAGGCCGAGATCGCGTTTGCGAGCCTGCTGGAGCACCTTCCCACCCTCATGCTCGCGGGCCGCGCCCAACAGAACGGCAACGCGGCACTGCGCGGCCTGGCCGCCTTGCCTGTCATGCAGGCGCAGGCTTGATTTCTCGGCTTGTGAGCTATTATTAACGAGTCACTGCCCGATGCGTGCAAAGTGCTTGCCGGGCAAAGCACGACTCGTTCGATCGGACTTCGATCGAAGCCGGTTGATCCTTATTCACTGAACTGGAGGCAACATGAAGGGCGACAAGAAGGTATTGCAGCACCTCAACAAGCAGCTCACGATCGAACTCACCGCGATCAACCAGTACTTCCTGCATGCGCGCATGTACAAGAACTGGGGCTTCACCGAACTCGGCAAGCACGAGTACGAGGAGTCCATCGAAGAGATGAAGCACGCCGACAAACTCATCGAGCGCATCCTGTTCCTGGAAGGCCTGCCCAACCTGCAGAATCTCGACAAGCTGCTGATCGGCGAGGATGTGCCGGAGTGCATGCAGGGCGACCTCAAGCTCGAGTTGGGCGGTCGCACTCACCTGATCGACGCGATCGCTTACTGCGAGTCGTGCAAGGACTATGTTTCGCGCGAGCTCTTCGAAGAGATTCTTGAAGACACCGAGGAGCACATCGACTATCTCGAAACCCAGCTGGGCCTGATCACGCAAGTGACTCTGCCGAATTACCTCCAGTCCCAAATGGGCTCCGGAAGCTGAGATCGACTCACCCGG
>JAEUNS010000141.1 GCA_016790005.1 Zoogloeaceae bacterium | reverse complement strand
GGGCTCTGGCGGCTAGCCAAGCCGGGCAACCGTGGTTCTATTTGCCGGCGGGTTGGACTTCACGTACTGGCGGATGCCGCGCATTACAGCTTCGGCCATCTTGTCCTGATAGGCGTTATCGTTCAGGCGGCGCTCTTCTTCCGGATTGCTGATGAAGGCCGTCTCGACCAGGATGGAGGGAATATCGGGCGCGCGCAGTACGGCAAACCCTGCCTGTTCGACCTGAGGCTTGTGCAGCCGGTTCACGCCACCAAGTGCCTGAAGCACGGCACTGCCCAGCTTGAGGCTGTCATTGATCGTGGCGGTCTGTGACAGATCGAGCAAGGTGCGGGCGAGGTGCCCATCCTGGCGCGCAAGGTTGACGCCGCCGATCAGGTCTGCGTCGTTTTCCTTCTGGGCAAGCCATTTTGCTGCCGAACTCGAGGCGCCGCGCTCCGATAGAACGTAAACCGAGCTTCCGTGCGCCTCCGGGCGAACAAACGCGTCGGCATGGATCGAGACGAAGAGATCACCTTGCACCCGCCGGGCAATCGCGACCCGTTTTTGCAGCGGCACGAAGTAGTCGCCGTTGCGTGTCAGTACGGCGCGCATGTTTGGCTCGGCGTCGATCTTCTTCTGCAGCCGTTTTGCGATCGACAGGGTCACATCCTTTTCGTAGCTGCCGCGTCTGCCGATTGCCCCCGGATCTTCGCCTCCATGGCCGGCATCGAGTACCACCGTGAACAGCCGATTGGTGGGGGTGTTGTCACGCCGGGCGGGGGTTTGCTCGCGTCGGACGGACTCCTGGCGCGGGCTTGCCTGCGGGGCACTATCACCCCCTGCGGCCTCCATTGGAGAGGATTTCTCGATCAAGGCCAGTAGCGGGTCGTAGGGGCGGGTCGGCACCAAGTCGAGCACCAGCCGATGGCCGTAACTCGCTACGGGTTTGAGGGTGAATACCTGTGGGTCGATCTCTTCCTTGAGCTCCACCACCACTCTGATCACACCCGGACGGTTGCGCCCTGCACGAATCAGGCTGATCAGCGGGTCGCTGGCGAGCACCTTCGATGGTAGCGATTGAATGACGCTGTTGAGCTCCACGCCTTCAAGGTCGAGCACCAGACGCTCGGGATCCTTGACGAGCATGTGGCTGAACTTGACCTCGGTTGCGCTCTCGAGCGTGATCCGGGTGGAGCCGGAGCCCGGCCATACGCGCACCGCAACCAGATTGGTTGAGGCGAGCCCTACTGGGCTTACCAGCATTGCAAGGGATGCGCCGGCGATTTTGAGCCACCCGCGGCGGGTCATGCCCGCGGGCGCGATCAGGGTTGTCGCGGCGGGTTCGTCAGAAGTTCCGACTTCATCATGGTTACGCATTGCTGTCCAGCCTCCGTCAGTGCCGACACCCGACATCGCCGACCGGAGTCGACAGCGTCCAGGCGTACTTCCACATCAGGCTTTGCTACAAAAGGGGCGGCCTTGTCGGGCCATTCCACCATGCAAACCCCCGTGCCCGAGAAGAACTCGTCCAGTCCGGCATCAAGGTATTCTTCTGGTGCGTTGAAGCGATAAAAATCAAAGTGATATAAGTCTAATCTAGAAATGGCGTAAGGTTCAACCAATGTATACGTCGGGCTCTTGACCTTGCCGCTGTAACCGAGCGCCCGAAGGCTTCCGCGGACCAGCGTGGTCTTGCCTGCGCCGAGATCCCCAACAAGGTGAATCACAAGGCCGGCGTGCAATCCAGCCGCGAGTGCGGCACCCATTCGCTCGGTCTCGCTCTCGTCTGCGAGATGCGTTGTAAATGCGCAACGGCTATCATCTGTGGTGTGAATAAATTCGATCATTCTGGTGACTCCCGGCTGTCCGCATCAGATCTCGACCTGCTTGCGTTGCGTTCGCAGCTCAAGCGCTGGGGGGGCGAATTGGGCTTCGACTCGGTCGCGATCGCCGATATCGATCTGTCTGCTGCCGAACCCGGGTTTGCTGCCTGGCTTTCCGCGGGTTTTCACGGCGCCATGGATTATATGGTGCGCCATGGCATGAAGCGGGCCCGACCGGCAGAGTTGGTTCCGGGCACGTTACGGGTGATCAGCGCACGCATGAATTATTTTCCCGACGCGGCCGAGCCCGTGGCCGTGCTTGCGGACCCCGAGCGGGCCTATATTTCGCGCTATGCGCTGGGGCGGGACTACCACAAGGTGCTTAGGGCGCGTCTGCAAAAGCTTGCCCAGCGACTTGGTGAGGCAGCGCCGCATGGTTTCAGGGTGTTTGTCGATTCGGCGCCGGTGCTCGAGGTCGAGCTGGCCCAGCAGAGCGGGCTCGGCTGGCGGGGCAAGCACAGCCTGTTGCTCGATCGCAAGGCGGGTTCATACTTTTTTCTGGGCGAAATATTCACCGATCTTCCGCTTCCCGTCGAAGAGCAGGTCAAGGCTCATTGCGGTAGTTGCACCGCCTGTCTCGATGCTTGTCCTACTGGGGCGATCGTCGCGCCCTATCGGGTCGACGCGCGCCGGTGTATCTCGTACCTCACCATCGAATTGAAGGATGCGATTCCGGAGCCCTTGCGGCCGCTGATCGGTAATCGGATCTACGGCTGTGATGATTGCCAACTTATGTGTCCGTGGAACCGTTTCGCGCAACTTTCGGCAGAGCCCGACTTCATGCCACGCAATCGGCTGGACGATATTAGCCTGGTCGAGCTGTTTGCCTGGACGGCGGCCGAGTTCGAGCAGCGACTGGCGGGCAGCGCGATCTACCGGATCGGGTTCGAAAGCTGGTCACGCAATCTCGCTGTCGCCCTCGGCAATGCGCCTGGAAGTGCCGGGGTCATCGCAGGATTGCAGGCCCGCCGCGACGACGATTCGGCGCTGGTGCGCGAGCATGTCGCCTGGGCGTTGGCCCGACATCGAGTTTAGCCGCTACAATCCGCGCTCTTTCCAGACAGGTGTGTTCAGGTGAATGCTGATCGGCCGATAGGCGTTTTCGATTCGGGCGTGGGTGGGCTCACGGTGGTGCGCGCGTTGATGGAGCGCCTGCCGCGTGAGGCCATCGTGTATTTCGGCGACACTGCGCGTGTGCCCTACGGCATAAAATCGGTCGCAACGATCGAGCATTTCGCAGCCCAGATCACCGATTTTCTGCTTGGCCAGAATGTCAAGATGTTGATCGTGGCCTGTAACACCATGGCAGCGGTTGCGGGCGATGTGATCCGAGCCCATGCGGGTGCGATTCCGGTCATCGATGTCATCGAGGCCGGTGCCCGTGCGGCCGTGGCGAATCCCGATCATGGCGGTATCGGTGTCATCGGCACACCGACCACGATAAACAGCAACGCCTATGCACGCAGGATCCATGAGCTCGACCCCTCCGCGCGTGTCCATTCGCAGGCCTGTCCGCTGTTCGTGCCGCTGGTGGAGGAGGGCTGGCTCGATCATCCGGTCACACGCATGACGGCGCAGGAGTACCTGCGTCCGGTGCTGGCCGAGGATATCGGCAGCCTGGTGCTGGGGTGTACCCACTACCCGCTACTCAAACCCCTGCTGAAGGACGTGATCGGGCCCGGGGTGAGGCTGGTGGACTCCGCCAGCACTACTGCACAGTTGGCGGCCGAGAGTCTTCAGGCGATGGGGTTGGCGAGCAGTCGAGCTGGACCGCCCGCCTATCGCTATGTCGTGACCGACATTCCGCTGCGATTTCAGACGATAGGCGAGCGCTTTCTGGGGCGCTCGCTGGGCAAGGTCGAACGACTGGACTGGTGATTCCGGCGGCTGTGTCAGCTCCCGGTTGCGACGGGTCTGGCCGGATCGGCGCACCACTCGCTCCATGAGCCGGCATATAGGCGTGAGCCCGGCAGCCCGG
>JAEUNS010000110.1 GCA_016790005.1 Zoogloeaceae bacterium | reverse complement strand
GGACGAATCACGGCCCATCATCGCGCGCAGGCCGAAGTTTACGTGCGCCAGGGGAGTCTTCCGGCCGCGATCGAGCAACTGGAGTCGGCGCGGCGAGCAAATGACGGCGACTTTTTTGAGCTTTCGGCGGTGGATGCACGGTTGCGCACGCTCAAGGCCGAGCTCAGGGCGCAGCGCGAGGAGGAGGCGCGGCGCTGAGTCTGCCGGCGTGCAGGCTTTGCAGTAAAATATCGGGCAAATACATTGAGGAAGAGCGAATGAATTTCGACAAGGAAGTGGATGCCCGTGGTTTGAACTGCCCGTTGCCGATTCTGCGCGCCAAGAAGGCACTGGCCGAGGTCGATTCGGGGCAAACGGTGAGGGTGCTGGCGACCGATCCGGGTGCGGTCAAGGATTTTCAGGCTTTTGCCAAGCAGACTGGTAACGATCTGCTTGCGCATGGCGAGATGCCGGACAAGGCCTTCGAGTTCTATTTGAAGCGCAAATGAGCTGAACTTTTGGTTTGCGTTCGCACGGCGGGCGCTTCGGGCGAGATCGATCGCGCGAAGCGCCCGCCGCAGTTTACAAGCGTGAAAACTTCTCGAGCTGGGGCTTGAGCTTGGCAACGGTATCGGAGAACCCGGCCAGCCGGGCGCGCTCCTGCTCGACCACCGCCGCCGGCGCCCGATCGACAAAGCTCGCATTGCCGAGCTTCGCCTGGGCCTTGGCGATCTCCCCCTCCAGCCGGGCGATTTCCTTGGTGAGGCGCTCGCGCTCTGCGGTCGGGTCGATCTCGACCTTGAGCATGAGCTTGAAGTGGCTCACAACCGCCACCGGCGAGAGCTCATCGGCCGAGATCTCTTCGACCACGCTGACCTCCGACAACTTGGCCAGGCCGGCGAGGTAGGGTGCATAGGCGTCGAGGTCGGCTCGGGGTCCGGCGGCCACCAGCGGCATGCGCTGGGCGGGCGAGATGTTCATTTCGCCGCGCAGGTTACGGCAGGTGTGAATCATTGCCTTCAACTCGGTGATGCGCGCCTCGGCTGTCGTGTCGATCCGACTGGCATCCGAAACCGGGTAGGGCGCGAGCATGATGCTGTCGCCTGATAGGCGTCCGGCAAGCGGTGCGACCGTCTGCCACAGCTCTTCGGTAATGAAGGGAATCAGCGGGTGTGCCAGCCGTAGCGTGGTTTCGAGCACCCGCAACAGGGTGCGGCGGGTGGCCCGCTGCTGCGCGTCGCTGCCGCCCTGCATCTGCACCTTGGCGAGTTCGAGGTACCAGTCGCAGTACTCGTCCCACACGAACTCGTAGATGCTCTTGGCGACGAGGTCGAAGCGGTAGTCCTCGAAGTGCTTCGCGATCTCGGCTTCGGCGCGCTGCAGGCGCGAGACGATCCAGCGGTCTGCAAACGAGAAGTCGAGATAGCCGCCCGGCGTGCATTGGTCGGCGCCGTGTTCGCCCAGACCGCAATCCTTGCCCTCGGTGTTCATCAGCACGAAGCGGGTCGCGTTCCAAAGCTTGTTGCAGAAGTTGCGATAGCCCTCGCAGCGCGCGAGGTCGAACTTGATGTCGCGTCCCGGGCTTGCGAGCGAGGCATAGGTGAAGCGCAGCGCATCGGTGCCGAAGGCCGGGATGCCGTCCGGAAATTCCTTGCGGGTTTTCTTCTCGATCTTTTGCGCATCCTTCGGATTCATCAGCCCGAAGGTGCGTTTGGCGACCAGGGCGTCGAGCGAGATGCCGTCGATGAGGTCGATCGGGTCGAGCACATTGCCCTTTGACTTCGACATCTTCTGGCCTTCGGCATCGCGGATCAGGCCGTGTACGTACACATGCTTGAACGGGATCTTGCCGGTGATGTGCTTGGTCATCATGACCATGCGCGCAACCCAGAAGAAGATGATGTCGAAGCCGGTGACCAGCACCGATGAAGGCAGGTAGAGGTCCAGCGCATCGTTGGACTTCGCCGGCCATTCGGGCGTCCAGTCGAGGGTCGAGAACGGCCACAGGGCCGATGAATACCAGGTGTCGAGCACGTCGTCGTCGCGCTCGAGCTTGCCGTCGTAGCCCGCTGCCTTGGCAAGTGCGCGCGCTTCGGCTTCGTCATGCGCGACCCACAGCTGCCCATTGTCGCCATACCAGGCCGGAATCTGGTGACCCCACCACAGCTGACGGGAGATGCACCAGTCCTGGATGTTGTTCAGCCACTGGTTATAGGTGTTCACCCAGTTTTCCGGGTAGAAGCGGATCTCGCCCGAGGCCACGCACTCGAGCGCCTTGGCGGTGATGCTCTTGCCGTCGGCGCCTGCCTTGGTCATCGCGACGAACCACTGGTCGGTGAGCATGGGCTCGATCACCGCCGCGGTGCGATCGCCGCGCGGCACCACCAGCTTGTGCGGCTTGACCGCCTTGACCAGACCCAGCGCGTCGAGGTCCTGAACCACGACCTCACGCGCCACGAAGCGGTCCATGCCGTGGTATTTGGCCGGGGCTGCATCACTCACATGGCCGTCCAGGCGCAGGATGCTGATCATCGGCAGCTGATGGCGCTGGCCCACTGCATAGTCGTTGAAGTCGTGCGCAGGCGTGACCTTGACGCAACCGGTACCGAATTCGCGGTCGACATAGTCGTCGGCGATAACCGGAATCTCGCGCCCGGTGAGCGGTAGCTGAACCTTGCGCCCGATCAGGTGGGCATAGCGTTCGTCTTCAGGGTGGACCATGACCGCGACGTCGCCGAACATGGTTTCGGGCCGGGTGGTGGCCACCGTGAGGCCCTCAAGGCCATCGATCGGCCCGTCGACGAACGGGTAGAGCAGGTGCCACAGAAAGCCGTCTTCCTCTTCCTGCACCACTTCGAGGTCGGATACTGCCGTGCCGAGTTTGGGATCCCAGTTCACCAGGCGCTTGCCGCGGTAGATCAGGCCCTCGTTATAAAGGCGTACGAAGGTTTCGGTAACGATCTTCGACAGGCCGTCGTCCATCGTGAAGCGTTCGCGCTTCCAGTCGGGCGAGGTGCCCAGCCGCCGCATCTGGCCGGTGATCGAGCCGCCGGAGAAGTTCTTCCATTCCCACACCTTCTCGAGAAATTTCTCGCGTCCGAGTTGATGGCGACTGATGCCCTGGGCGTCGAGCTGGCGTTCGACCACGATCTGGGTCGCGATGCCGGCATGATCGGTACCCGGTTGCCACAGGGTGTTGAAGCCGCGCATCCGGTGGTAGCGGGTGAGGCCATCCATGATGGTCTGGTTGAATCCGTGGCCCATGTGCAGGGTGCCGGTCACGTTGGGTGGCGGCAGCAGGATGCAGAAGGATTCGTCGGCGGGCTTGTTGCGGTCGAGGCCGGCGTCGAAGTAGCCGCGTGATTCCCACTCGGGATACCAGCGACTTTCGATTGCCGCCGGCTCAAAACTCTTGGCCAGTTCCATGAGGGTACCTGAAGGTGAAAAGGCAAAACCGCGATTATAGCGGAAGCCAGGGGGCTACCCGGTGGCACCCTATGTGTTGTGCGATGGCAGCGGGCGCGGCGTCATGGTCCGTGCGCCGCCATGCCGCGCTTGCGTTCAGTGCCCCGGGCGGTTTCTGGAGAGGCGCTCTGCGATACGCTCGGACAGGGTCGGCAACAGCGTCGCCCGTACATGCGCCATGACCTCTTCGCGCAGGCGTTCCGAGAATCGGTCGAATTCACGCGAAACGAGTTGCGGCATCTCGCTCGCAAACCAGGCCTCCAGTTCGCGGGTGATCTCGGTATCGAGGCTTACCAGCAGCTCGATTGTCTCGTCGGATTCGACAGGTG
>JAEUNS010000107.1 GCA_016790005.1 Zoogloeaceae bacterium | reverse complement strand
CCGAGCCCAATGCCGGCACGGTGTTCATCCTGTCACTGCCGATGGAGCCCTCATGACCGAACCCTGCCCCCATATCGTCGACGATGACGAAGCCATCCGTGACGGACTTCAATGGCTGTTCAAGACGCGCAGGCTTGCAAGCAGCACGTGGCCCAGTGCCGAGGCCTTTCTCGACGCCGTGCAACCCGACTGGCAGGGCTGTGTGGTCATGGACATCCGCATGGGCGGCATGAATGGACTGGCCTGCTTCGATGCCTTGCGCGCCCGCGGCAACACCCTTCCGGTGGTGTTCATCACCGGTCATGGCGACGTTCCGATGGCCGTCTCGGCGCTCAAGAAAGGTGCTTTCGACTTCATCGAAAAGCCTTTCAACGGCAGTGATCTGGTCGAAGTGGTGATGCGTGCAATGGCGGCAGACCGGCTGGAGCGCGCGCGCATCCTGGAGCGTGCCGCAGTGAGCGAGAAACTCGCCTCGCTCACCAACCGCGAGCGCGAAGTCATGGATCTCATCCTGGCGGGGCATTACAACAAGGTGATCGGCGACAAGCTCAACATCTCGATGCGCACGGTCGAGGTTCATCGATCCAAGATTTTCGACAAGACCGGGGTCAGATCCGCCGTCGAACTGGCGCAACTGCTGAAGCAAAGCGGCCATTTGGACGGCGGCTGAAAGACCTCAGGCGTGAGGCGGCAGCCAGTGCGGCACCACCCCTGCGGCGTCCGGCGGGCAGCACCACTCGGCGGCAAATCCGACTCCCGCGATCCAGACCGCTTCGCCATCCACCTGCATCACAGGCAAACCGTCCCGACGCCAGGCCGGCACACCCGCCTCCTGGCAAAGATTCTTGAAGGTACGGCGCGGCCGCTTGAGTGAAAGTCGCATTGCGAGACCTGACCAACGGGTCGTGAACACGATCGAGCCAGCAGCCGAGAGCGCGGCCTGATCAAGCCCGGCACCGGCTTGGCGCTCAATCACGATCCGCCCATCGCCCCACGTCAGGCTCGCTTCTCCATGCCAAGGGCTCGAGTGCCCCGCCAGGGTATGTCGCATCAGGCGCACGCCACCACGATACACAGTCAGTGCATGCGCCCCCAGCGCCAGACAGGCCGGCGCGCCGGCGGTGGCACGCAACTGTCGCACGACCTCGTTGATCCGCACCGATGATGGCGGTGCATCATTCGCCCGGCGAATCATCCAGCGCAGCAGGTTGCACAGTCGCCTGTCCGAGAGCCGGAGCAGACGTTCGAGCGCTAGGGTGTCGCCGCCACAAGTCTCGAAATCGATCGCCGCCAGGTCATCGAGCAACTCGCCCGCAGCCTGAAAATGACCGGTAGCCCGGGCCAGCATCGGCACAGCGGCGGGGAACTCGGCCTCCAGCGGCGCAAACACCTTGTGACGCAGAAAATTACGCGAAAAGCGTGGATCGGCATTGCTTTCATCTTCGACCCAGGCTATGCCATTGGCAGCGGCAAAGGCCTCGATGGATGCGCGCCGAACCGCCAGCAGCGGCCTCAAACGCCCCAGCGCGCCGGCCTCGCAGCCCTTCATCGCACCGGCACCGAGCACGCCGGCTCCGCGCAGCAGCCTGAACAACACCGTTTCGGCCTGATCGTCCTGGTGATGGGCAAACACCAGCCAGTCGGCCGACACCCCGGACAGCGCAGCAAGCCGGACCGCGCGCGCTGCAGCCTCGAGCCCGGCCGGATCATCGCGCGCGACCTCGACCCGAAAAATCGACAAGCCCACACCAAGCCGGGCGCAAGCGGCTTCGCAGAATCTGCACCAGGCATCGGCGTGCGGGCTCAAACCATGATTGACATGCGCGGCCGTGAGCGCGAAGCCGATTCGCGGGCGCTGACGCGCAAGAATCTCGAGCAATACCGACGAGTCGACGCCGCCACTCAACGCGAGGCACAGCCGGTCGTCCCTGCCTATGCCTGCAGCCTGCAGCACCTCGCCGACATGCGCGACAAGATCCGCCTCAGGCGGCCTTGTCCTTGAACTTGCCATAGCTCATCAGCCGCTTGAGCCTGTTCTCGACCAGTTCTGCTGCTTCCAGGTCGGCCACCTGGCGCAATGCGTCATGCAGCGCCAGCTTGAGCGTCTGGGCCATGGCCACATGATTGCGATGCGCGCCGCCGACAGGCTCATCGACGATGCGGTCGATGAGGTCCAGCGCCTTCAGGCGTGGCGCGGTAATACCCATTGCATCGGCTGCAACCGAAGCCTTGTCGGCACTCTTCCAGAGGATCGAGGCACATCCCTCGGGCGAGATCACCGAATAGGTCGAGTACTGCAGCATCAGCAGCTGATCCGCCACTGCGATCGCGAGAGCGCCCCCCGAGCCCCCC
Source organism: Zoogloeaceae bacterium (assembly GCA_016790005.1). Classification (GTDB taxonomy): domain Bacteria; phylum Pseudomonadota; class Gammaproteobacteria; order Burkholderiales; family Rhodocyclaceae; genus UBA2357. Next base: position 21,869 of record JAEUNS010000107.1, on the reverse strand, counting down.
TCGCCGATCACCGTCGAGATGATAGGCACCTTGAGCTCGGCCATCACATAGAGGTTGTGACCGATCGCCTCGGACTGTCCCCGCTCTTCCGCACCGATGCCGGGATACGCACCGGGCGTATCCACGAAAGTGAATACCGGGATACCGAATTTTTCGGCCAGGCGCATCAGCCGCAATGCCTTGCGATAGCCCTCGGGACGCGGCATGCCGAAATTGCGCAGGATCTTTTCCTTGGTGTCCCGCCCCTTCTGATGGCCTATGATCATGCAACTCTGGCCATTGAACCGTGCCAGCCCGCCGACTATCGCGCGATCGTCGGCAAACGCACGATCACCATGCAGCTCTTCGAAATCGGTAAAGATCAGCCCGGCATAGTCGAGCGTGTAAGGCCGCTGCGGATGGCGTGCAACCTGCGAGATCTGCCAGGGAGTCAGCTTGGCGTAGACATCCTTGGACAAGGCCAGGCTCTTTTTCTCGAGTCTGGCAATCTCGCCGGAGATATCCACTGCCGGATCGTCCTGAACGAAACGAAGCTGATCGATCTTCGCCTCGAGTTCGGCGATCGATTGTTCGAAATCCAGAAAGGCAATCTTCATCTGCCCGTTCCCCGCTTGAAAGGCGCGTATTGTACCTGCTTGCACGATTGCAACGCAGCAAACGACAAAAAAGGCGCTTTCGCGCCTTCCTTGTTTTAACTGCTGACCTATATCAGTATCAGTCGTTGTTCATGAAGCCCAACAGATGCAGCAAGCTGGTGAAAAGGTTGAAGATCGACACGAATAACGTCACGGTCGCCATGATGTAATTGGTTTCGCCACCATGGATGATCTCGCTCGTCTGGTGAAGAATCAGGCCGGACATCAGCAGCACGAACATCGCCGAAACCGCCAGCGACAGCGCCGGAATCGAGAAGAAGATCGCGCCCAGACCCGCCAGGAACGCCACCAGGATACCGACCATCAGGAACCCACCCATGAACGAGAAGTCCTTGCGGGTGGTCAGCGCGTAACCCGACAGGCCAAGGAAGATCGCCGCGGTGCCGCCCATCGCCTGCATCACCACCGCATGCCCGTTGGGCATGGCGAGGTAGGCCGAAATGATCGGCCCAAGGGTGTAGCCCATGAAGCCGGTGAGCGCAAATATCGAAACAATGCCGCCAGCACTGTTCCGGAGCTTGGTAGTCAGGAACAACAGACCGAAATAACCCACCAAGGTGATCAGGATGCCCGGGTGCGGCAAGTTGAGCGCCATCGAAACGCCCGCCGTGACCGCTGAAAACAGCAGCGTCATCGACAGCAGGACGTAGGTGTTGCGAATGACCTTGTTGGTCGAAAGGACCGATGCTTCGGTCCGGTTCATAGTTACCGCACGATTTTCCATTGAAGCGTCCTCCATGTTTCAGTTCAGAGTTCGATCAGTCCGTGTATCGTCACCAGACTGCCCCGAGACCTCGACGGATGTGAGTTGGACAAGCCCACCGAAGCCTTATTCACTTGTTTTGCGAATCCTAACCTAAGACTGTTCGATAAAATACGAGTTCAACGAAATCTTTATCCGGTTTTTACGAACTATGGCGCCACTCAACTACAAGCAACTTCACCATTTCTGGAGTGTCGCGCGCGCCGGCGGCATTGCCCGCGCCAGCGAACGAACCGGTCTCGCGCCTCAAACACTCTCAGGCCAGATCGCCACGCTCGAAGCAAGTATGGGTGTCACGCTGTTCCGCCGCCAGGGCCGCAGTCTGGCGCTCACCGAAACCGGTCAGATGGTGCTGGCCTATGCCGAAGAGATCTTCCGGGTCGGCTCGGAACTCGAAGAAGCGCTGCGCAATCGCTCCAGTGGTCGTGCGATACCGTTCCGCGTCGGCGTCTCGGACGTGGTACCCAAGGCCATCGCTTCGCTGGTGCTGGCACCGACGATGAAACTGAGCGAACCGGTGCGCATCATTTGCCACGAAGACAAACTCGAGCGACTCCTCGGAGAACTGGCGATTCACAAGCTCGACCTCGTACTGGCCGACCGCCCCCTTCCATCGAACATGGATGTGCGCGGCGCAAGCCAGAAGTTGTTCGAGTCGCCGGTGAGCTTCTTCGCCGCACCGATTATGGGCGAGCGACTTGGCGAGGATTTTCCGGCCTGTCTCAACCGTCTGCCACTGTTGCTACCCGGCAGCGATGCAGCACTTCGCCAACCCCTGCTGCGCTGGCTGAAGGCCGAGAGACTATCCCCACGCATTGTTGGCGAATTCGACGATAGCGCACTGATGAAGTCTTTCGGAGAAGCCGGGATCGGGATATTTCCGTCACCCACGCTTATCGCCGAGCAGGTGTGCACCCAGTACAAAGTCACCGAAATTGGCATTGCCCAGGGCGTAAGCGAGGCAGTCTATGCGATCACGGTGGAACGCCGCATGGCGCATCCGGCCCTGATGGCGATCAGCGATGCCGGCAATTTCATCGAGTGATCCGATGCCAAGCCCCCAGCGCGTTATCCGTGCGAGCAACGCGACTGCCGTGCCAGAAAGTCAGAGAGTGCTGCAAAAATGCTGCAAAAACTCTAGAATGCGCACTCTTTGCGCTGCCTGACCGTCCGTAAGCTGGTGATTTTATTCGTGGTGCCGGGAGGGGGACTCGAACCCCCACACCTTGCGGCGGCGGATTTTGAATCCGCTGCGTCTACCGATTCCGCCATCCCGGCTGGGAAGCTCGGCATTATCCATCAATACCCCCCTTGTCATCAAGCGCATGTCACTGACTCTCGAATCGTTCGACTACGACCTACCCCCCGAGCTGATCGCCCAGACCCCCCTGACCGAACGCAGCGCCAGCCGCCTGCTGGTCATGGACGGTGAAACGCTTGCGGATCGCCACTTTGCCGAGTTGTCGGAACTGGTGCGCCCGGGCGATCTGCTGGTGTTCAACGATACCCGGGTGATCCATGCCCGCATGTTTGGCGTGAAGGCAAGCGGCGGGCAGGTTGAAGTCCTGATCGAGCGCGCGATTGGCGACCACGAAGCGCTGGCCCAGATGCGGGCGAGCAAGCCGCCTAAGGCCGGCAGCACGATCCGGCTGGCCGACGCGTTCGAGGTGAGCGTCGTGGGACGGGTCGGTGAGTTCTATCACCTGCGCTTTCCAGACGCCAAGCCATTGCTGGAGCTGATCGAACAGCACGGGCACCTCCCTTTGCCGCCCTACATCAGTCGCGCGGCGGACGATTTCGACGAATCGCGCTATCAGACGGTGTTCAATCGCACACCGGGCTCGGTTGCCGCCCCCACTGCCGGACTGCATTTCGATCAAGCGCTGCTTGCCGCGCTCAAGCATCGCGGCGTGGGTTGCGCCTGGCTCACCCTGCATGTCGGCGCGGGCACGTTTCAGCCAGTACGGGTGAGCGACCTGGGCGAACACCGCATGCATCGCGAGCGCTACCTGCTGCCGCTCGAGACCGTCACCGCGATCGAAGCCACCCGCGCAGCCGGCGGCAGGGTGATCGCGGTCGGCACAACCAGCCTGCGCGCGCTCGAAGGCGCGGCACAACAAGGCAGGCTCGAAGCCGGCAGCGGCGAAACCGAGTTGTTCATCCTGCCGGGTTTCGAGTTCAAGGTGGTGGACGCGCTGATCACCAATTTTCATCTGCCCAAGTCCACACTCCTGATGCTGGTGTCGGCCTTCGCCGGCTTCGACGCCATCCGTCGCGCCTACGCTCATGCGGTCGCCGAGCGCTATCGCTTCTTCAGTTATGGAGACGCCATGTTCATCACTCATCGGAATACCGACCATGCAGTTTGACCTTCTCGCCCAGTGCGGCGATGCGCGCCGAGGCCGACTCAACCTCGCCCATGGCAGCGTGGAGACCCCGGTGTTCATGCCGGTCGGCACCTATGGGACGGTCAAAGCGATGACACCCGACTCGCTTGCGGACATCGGCGCGCAGATCTGCCTGGGGAACACCTTTCATCTGTGGCTGCGCCCCGGGCTCGAGGTCATTGGCGCGCATGGCGGGCTGCATCGCTTCATGCACTGGGACAAGCCGATCCTTACCGACTCAGGCGGGTTTCAGGTATTCAGCCTGGGCGCCTTGCGCAAGATCACCGAAGAGGGCGTCAAGTTCTCGTCACCACTGGACGGCGCGCGCCTGTTGCTGACCCCGGAAGAGTCGATGCGCATCCAGACCGTGCTCAACTCCGATATCGTGATGATCTTCGACGAATGCACGCCCCACCCCGCCACCCATGACGAAGCGGCCCGCTCGATGCGCCTTTCGCTGCGCTGGGCGCGACGCTCGCGCGACGCCTTTGACACCCTCGGCAACCCGAATGCCCTGTTCGGCATCGTGCAGGGCGGCATGTTCGAAGATCTACGCGACGAATCGCTCGCAGGCCTCGCCGAGATCGGCTTCTCAGGCTATGCGATCGGCGGCCTCTCGGTCGGCGAACCCAAGGAGGACATGGCTCGCATCCTGGCCCACACGACGCCGCGCCTCCCCGCCGACAAACCGCGCTATCTGATGGGCGTGGGCACCCCCGAAGACATCGTCGCCGGAGTAGCGGCCGGCATCGACATGTTCGACTGCGTGATGCCCACCCGCAATGCACGCAACGGCTGGCTATTCACCCGCTACGGCAACATCAAGATCAAGAACGCAGTGCACAAGAACGATGTGCGCCCGCTGGATGAGAGCTGCGACTGCTACGCCTGCCGCAACTTCAGCCGCGCCTACCTCCATCACCTGCATCGCAGCAACGAGATCCTCGGCAGCATGCTCAACACCATCCACAATCTGCGTTACTACCAGGTGTTGATGGCTGAATTGCGTGACGCAATCGCTTCAGGACAATTCGAGGCCTATCGCCGACGCTTCGCCGAAGAACGTGCCCGCTGGGTGCACTGAAAAGCAAGCGAGCAAGTTCGCGACATCGACCTGCTATAATCCGCGGTTCGTAAAATATACCCGGAGTCAAGAGTGTTCATTTCCAACGCTTATGCGCAAGCCGCCGGCGATCCGACAGGCGGGCTGATGGGTCTGCTGCCGCTGATCCTGATGTTCATCGTGCTGTGGTTCCTGATGATTCGGCCGCAGATGAAACGCGCCAAGGAGCACAAGGCCATGGTTGCTGCACTCGCCAAGGGCGATGAAGTAGTGACCCAGGGCGGCATCGCCGGACGCGTGACCGACCTCGGCGACAACTTCCTGCACATCGAAGTGGCCGACAAGGTCAACATTCTGGTGCAGCGTCAGGCCGTCGCAACGGTACTGCCCAAGGGAACCCTGAAGGCGCTGTGACCCCGGCCTTCGCCGGCCCGCCTCATGGCGGGCCTCTTTATCAACATACCCGCGGTCTTCAACGGGCTGCGGGCATGTTCTACCGGGCTGAATTCAAGCTTCCCGGTCCATCAGCATCGCCCGCATGCCCTTGTGGCGGCCGGCGGTGCGCCCCGACGGGGCTGACGCGCGCCTTCGAAACCAAAGGCTCGTCCCTGCCTCCTCATCCAACAAGCCTGTACAAGTCATGAACCGATATCCGCTGTGGAAGAACATCCTGATCTGCCTGATCCTGTTCTTCGGCCTGATCTACACCCTACCGAACTTTTATGGCGAGGTTCCCGCCGTTCAGGTGTCGAGCGGCAAGGCAACGCTCAAGATCGACACCGCACTGGCGAGTCCCATCGAGGCTGCGCTGCGCGAGGCGGGTATCAACCACAGCGGGATGTTTCTCGACACCAACAGCATCCGCTTTCGCTTCGACAGCACTGACACCCAATTGCGTGCCAAGGATGTCATCGAAAGCAAGCTCAATCCCGAACGTGATGCCCCCTCCTATGTCGTTGCGCTCAACCTGCTTTCGGCGTCGCCGAGTTGGCTGACGGCGATCAGATCGCTGCCGATGTATCTTGGCCTCGACCTGCGCGGCGGCGTGCACTTCCTGCTCGAAGTCGACATGCCCGGCGCGCTGACCAAGCGGCTCGATGCAACCACCGGAGACCTGCGCACCCTGATGCGCGACCGCAGCGTGCGCCACGCCGGCATCACCCGCGAAGGCAATGCCGTTCAGGTGCGCTTTCGCGACGCAGCCCAGCGCGAGGCCGCTCGCAAGGCGATCACCGACAGCACCAACGACTTGGTGCTGGCCGACCGCGACGACGGCCCGAACGATCTCAAGCTGATCGCGACCCTGACGCCACTCGCCCAGCAAACCATGCGCGACTTTGCGATCAAGCAGAACATCACCACCCTGCACAACCGCATCAACGAGCTCGGAGTGGCCGAGCCGGTGATTCAGCAACAAGGGCCTGACCGCATCGTGGTTCAGCTCCCGGGCGTGCAGGACGTGGCCAAGGCCAAGGACATCCTCGGCCGCACCGCCACGCTCGAGGTGCGCATGGTCGACGACAGCCCGGGCGCGCTCGAAGCCGCGCTGGCCGGGCAGATACCGCTCGGCACCGCGGTCTACACGGAGCGTGGCGGCTCGCCACTGCTGGTGATGAATCAGGTCATGCTCACCGGCGAGCGCCTCACCGACGCCCAACCCGGCTTCGACGGCCAGACCAACGAACCTGCCGTGCACCTGACCCTCGACGCTGCCGGCGCGCGCATCTTCCGCGATGTCACGCGCGACAACGTCGGCAAGCGCATGGCGATCCTGCTGATCGAAAAAGGTCGCGGTGAAGTCGTCACCGCCCCGGTGATCCGTACCGAGATCGGTGGCGGCCGGGTGCAGATCTCAGGGCGCATGAGCACCACCGAAGCCAACGACATCGCGCTGCTGCTGCGCGCCGGCAGCCTCGCCGCACCGATGGAGATCATCGAGGAGCGCACCGTAGGGCCAAGCCTGGGTGCCGAGAACATCGCCAAGGGTTTCAACTCGACGATGTGGGGCTTTGTCGCGATCGCGGTCTTCATGATTGTTTACTACTCGCTGTTCGGGGTCATCTCGGTAATCGCGCTGGCGGCCAACCTGATGCTGCTGATTGCCTTGTTGTCGCTGCTCCAGGCGACACTGACCCTGCCGGGAATTGCGGCCATGGCGCTGACGCTCGGCATGGCGATCGATGCCAACGTGCTGATCAACGAGCGCATACGCGAAGAACTTCGTAACGGGGTCACGCCGCAGGCCGCGATCAGCACGGGCTACGACCGCGCGTTCGACACCATTCTCGATTCGAACATCACCACCCTGATCGCGGGTATCGCCTTGCTGGTGTTCGGCTCGGGGCCAGTGCGCGGCTTTGCCGTGGTGCACTGCCTGGGCATTCTGACCTCTATGTTCAGTGCCGTGCTGGTTTCGCGCATGCTGGTGAATTTCGTCTATGGCCGGCGACGCAAAATCGAGAACCTTTCCATCGGCCAGATCTGGAAACCGGACAGCAACTGAGCGCGGCACTAGGAAGACAAAATCATGGAATTTTTTCGCATCAAGAAAGACATCCCCTTCATGCGCCATGCGCTGAAGTTCAACATCATCTCGGTCGCCACCTTCTTGCTGGCCGTCTTCTTCATCGCCACACGCGGACTCAACCTTTCGGTCGAGTTCACCGGCGGCACGCTGCTCGAGGCCACCTATACCGAGGCACCGCAGCTTGAATCGATTCGTGCCGCCCTGGCGCGCGACGGCTATCCCGACGCCCAGGTGCAGAATTTCGGTAGCTCGCGCGATATCCTGGTGCGCATGCCCAACCGCGAAGGGCTCGAAAGTAAGGACGTCGGCCAGCGTGTCATGGCTACGCTCAATTCAGTCGAGGGACCGACACCCGAACTCAAGCGAGTGGAGTTCGTCGGGCCACAGGTCGGCAAAGAACTCGCTGAAAACGGCGCGATGGCCTTGCTGCTGGTGCTGGTGGGTATCATGGGCTATCTGGCGCTGCGCTTCGAGTGGCGCTTTTCGGTCTCAGCCATCATCGCCAACATGCATGACGTAATCATCATTATCGGCTTCTTCGCATTCTTCCAGTGGGAATTTTCGCTTTCGGTGCTGGCTGCCGTGCTCGCGGTACTGGGCTACTCGGTCAATGAATCGGTGGTCATCTTCGACCGAGTGCGCGAGACCTTCAAGAAGAAGCGCAACATGAACACACCCGAGATTCTCGACCACGCGATCACATCGACCATCTCTCGTACCGTCATCACGCACGGCAGCACGCTGATGATGGTGTTGTCGATGCTGATCTTCGGCGGCGAAACCCTGCACTACTTCGCCCTGGCCCTGTCGATTGGGATCGTATTCGGCATCTACTCTTCGGTGCTGGTGGCCGCACCGATCGTGATGTGGCTCGGCGTGTCGCGGGAGCAGTTTGTCAAACCGAAGAAAGAGAAAGAAGAAGCTGTGGTCTGAGACTTTCCCTTCGGCCTTGCAGATAGCAGAAAGGGCGCCGCTGGCGCCCTTTCTGTTTTGCGCAACAAAAAGCCCCACCAACGCTCAGAGCGCGAACACCTGCTTTATCCGCAGCGTTTCGTCCCGCTCTATCAGCCCGATCAGACGATCGATATTGGGATGTTTGCCCGGGTTGGCCCGTGCGTCCTCACTATGCTCGGCATAAAGTTCAAGTCCCTTGCGTGCTGCTTCGGGGGAAATCCCTCCATAGAGCTGTGCGAGATGGTTGTACACGGCAATCGAGCCAGCCTGTCCCGGCTTATTCTCGATCGTGGCGACCACCTCACCCTGGGCATCAAGCAGCGTCATCGCGGCGAGATGCGAGACTTTCGGAAGTTGCTTGAGATTATCCGCAAATGCCATTGCAAGCCCTCCCGGCTTCAGATCCGGCGCGCCAGCTCGGCGGCCTTGCCGACGTAGCTCGCCGGGGTCATCGCGAGCAGACGTTGTTTTTCGGAGTCCGGAATCGCAAGCGTCGCAACGAACGCCTGCAACGCCTCACGAGTGATGGCCTTACCGCGCGTCATGGCCTTCAGCTGCTCGTAGGGGTTCTCGATGCCGAAACGACGCATCACTGTCTGCACCGGCTCGGCGAGCACCTCCCAGGCATCATCGAGGTCGGCGGCGAGCCGCTGCGGATCGGCCTCGAGCTTGTTGAGACCGCGCAGGCAAGAATCGAGCGCGAGCACCATGTGGCCAAAGCCGACGCCCATGTTGCGCAATACGGTCGAATCCGTCAGATCGCGCTGCATCCGCGAAATCGGCAGCTTGTCCGAAAAGTGGCGCAGCACCGCATTTGCGATGCCAAGATTACCCTCAGCGTTCTCGAAATCGATCGGGTTGACCTTGTGCGGCATGGTCGAGGATCCCACCTCGCCATCCTTGAGTTTCTGCTTGAAGAACCCGATCGATATATACATCCAGATATCACGGCAGGCATCAATGAGAATAGTGTTGGTGCGCGCCATCGCATCGAAGAGTTCGGCCATCGCATCATGCGGCTCGATCTGAATCGTGTAGGGGTTGAAGCTCAGGCCCAGGGATTCGACGAAGCGTCGGTTGAAGGCCTCCCAGTCGAAGTCCGGCCATGCAGAGAGGTGCGCGTTGTAATTGCCGACCGCACCGTTGAACTTGGCGGTCAGTTCAACCGCGGCGATACTTGCGCGGGCCCGGATGAGGCGGGCCGCAATGTTGGCCATCTCCTTGCCGAGCGTCGTCGGGCTTGCTGGCTGACCATGGGTGCGCGACAGCATCGGCAGGCTGGCAAGATCGTGCGCAAGTGTGCGGAAACGCTCGATCACGGCATCGAGCGCGGGCAGCAATACTGCGTCGCGCCCGTCGCGCAGCATCAGCGCATGCGAGGTGTTGTTGATGTCTTCGGAAGTACAGGCGAAGTGAATGAACTCCGAGACCTTGGTGACTTCGGCATTGTGCGCGAGCCGACCCTTGAGCCAGTACTCCATCGCCTTCACATCATGATTGGTGCGCGCCTCGATGGCCTTGACCGCCTCGCTGTCTGCCGGCGCGAAGCCGGCGACGATACAGTCGAGCTCCGCCCGGGTGGCATCCGAAAACGGGGCGATCTCGGCCAGGGTCGGCTCGGCTGCCAGCGCCTTCAACCATTCGACCTCGACGCGCACGCGACTGCGGATCAGGCCATGCTCCGAGAAATGATCGCGCAGTCCCGCCACCTTGCCGTGGTAACGACCATCAAGTGGAGAGAGTGCGACGAGAGCTGATGCGGACATGAGGAATCTTCCGAGCAAAAGGTGTTATTTTAACGTTCAAACGCCCAAACCGCGCACCGAGCGTTCATTCGCCCGCGCATCGCGACCAAAACGCAGACCCGAGAAGCCCGATGACCGATACACCCAGATACCACATCGATGTGGAGGCGCGTGCCGAATACATCAGCGCCCAGTCACAGCCCGACGAAGGGCGTTACGTATTCGCCTACACCATCACCATTGCCAACAGGGGTAGCCTGGCCGCAAAGCTGTTGTCGCGCCACTGGATCATCACCGACGGCATGGGTAAGCGACAGGAAGTTCGAGGCGAAGGCGTGGTAGGCGAGCAACCGCGAATCGCCCCGGGCGAAAGCTTTCGCTACACCAGCGGCTCGGTGCTCGAAACCCCGGTCGGCTCGATGCACGGCAGCTACCAGATGCTGGCCGACGACGGCATGCATTTCGAGGCCGAAATCGAGCCCTTCACGCTGGCGGTACCAAGAACATTGAACTAGCTGCGATAGTCCGCGTTGATCTTGACGTAGTCGTATGAGAAATCGCAGGTCCACACGGTGGCGGTCTCACTCCCACGTGCCAGATCGACGCGAATCGTGATCTCGGCGCCGGCCATCACCCGCGCGCCGTCCTCTTCGCGATAGCTTTGGGCGCGGCCGCCGAGTTCGGCCACCAATACCGACTCATCGGCGTTGCCTAGCCAGACGCGAAGCCGCGAGGTTTCGAGGTCGTCGATGCCGGCATAGCCAATCGCGGCCAGAATACGGCCGAGATTGGGGTCGGAGGCGAAGAATGCGGTCTTCACCAGGGGTGAATGACCAATCGCATAGGCCACTTTGCGGCACTCGTCGCGGCTCTTGCCGCCTTCGACCGCAACCGTCATGAACTTGGTGGCACCCTCGCCATCCCGTACGATTGCCTGGGCGAGCCGTACCGCGACATCGACCACCGCTGCGGAGAAGTCCTTCCAGGCTTGCGATGCTGGATCCACGATCTCGGGATTATCGGCCTGGCCGGTCGCGATCAGGATGAATGAGTCGTTGGTCGAGGTATCGCCGTCGATCGTGATGCTGTTGAACGACAGGTCGGCTGCCTCTTTGGCGAGGCGGTCGAGCAGATTTTGCGAAATGCACGCGTCGGTCGCAATGAAACCCAGCATCGTCGCCATATTGGGCTTGATCATCCCGGCGCCCTTGCTCATGCCGGTCAGTGTGACGGTACGCCCGCCAACCTCAACGCTGCGACTGACCGCCTTGGCGACCGTATCGGTCGTCATGATGGCATGCGCAGCCGCATGCCATCCCTGTGCAGCCAGGCTTTCCTGCGCAGCCGGCAAGCCTGCGATCAGACGATCGACCGGCAAGGGCTCGAGAATGACCCCGGTCGAAAAGGGCAACACCTGCCCGGGCGCAATTTCCAGCATGCGTGCCACTGCGGCACAGGTGGCGCGCGCGTTTGCAAGTCCGGGTTCGCCAGTGCCGGCATTCGCCACGCCGGTGTTGATCACCAACGCGCGAATGTGCCCCCCGGCCAGGTGATCGCGGCAAACCTGAACCGGCGCGGCGCAGAAACGATTGAGGGTGAACACCCCCGATACCCGACTTCCATCATCGAGTTCGATCAGGGTCAGGTCGCGCCGATTGGGCTTGCGGATGCCGGCTTCGGCAACCCCCAAGCGCACCCCCGGCACGGGCAACAGTTCACTGGGCGAAGGTGTCGTGTAATTGACCGGCATCGTGACTCTCCTGGCTTCGATTTGCGGGATTGGGGTGGCGACCGACGTTCGCTCAATTCAGCTTGCCGTGACAGTGCTTGTATTTCTTGCCTGATCCGCAAGGACAAGGGTCGTTTCGCCCTGCCCTGGGACCCTCGCTGGCTCCCGCCGGCGGCTTGCCTGCACCCTCTTCGCCCGAGCTTTTCAATGCTTCATCGTAGCTCGAATGATGGTATTCGACATTCTCGACTGGGGCGGGCTTTTCGGCCTCTTCGAGTTCGGCCTCGGCCCGGATCTGAATTGTCATCAACAAACGCGTGACATCCTTGCGCACGGTGTCGAGAAGACTCTCGAACAACTCGAAGGACTCGCGCTTGTATTCCTGCTTCGGATTCTTCTGTGCGTAACCGCGCAGATGAATGCCCTGACGTAGGTGATCGAGCGCAGCCAGGTGTTCGCGCCAGTGGTTGTCGAGGCTCTGTAGCATGACATTGCGCTCGAACTGATGCCAGGCGCGGGCATCGACATTGGCTATCTTGGCCGCAAAGGCTTCATCGGCGGCATCGATGACGCGCTTGAGAATATCGTCGTCGGACAGGCTAGGCTCGTTCTTGATCCACTCGCCCACCGGCAGCTTGAGCTGGTACTCCGAGGCCAACGCCATTTCGAGCGCAGGAATCTCCCACTGCTCCTCGACACTTTCATGCGGCACGTACAAGCGGAACAAGTCGTGGATCACGCCCTGGCGCATCGCATGAATGGTCTCGGAAATGTCATCGGTGGCCAGCAAGTCGTTGCGCTGCTGATAGATCACCTTGCGCTGGTCGTTCGACACGTCGTCATACTCGAGCAGCTGCTTGCGAATGTCGAAGTTGCGTTGTTCCACCTTGCGCTGTGCCGACTCGAGCGAACGCGTCACCATGGTGTGCTCGATCGCCTCACCTTCAGGCATCTTGAGCCTGACCATGATGGCATTGAGCCGCTCACCCGCGAAGATCTTCATCAATGGATCTTCGAGCGACAGATAGAAGCGCGACGAACCCGGATCGCCCTGGCGACCGGCACGACCACGCAACTGGTTGTCGATACGCCGCGATTCATGCCGCTCGGTGCCGATGATGTGCAGGCCGCCCGCCGCAACGACCTTCTCGTGTACCGCCTTCCAGTCTTCGCGCAGCATGACAGTGCGCTGTTCCTTGTCGGCGTCGGACAGGTTTGCATCATTCCGAACCGCATCGACCTCACGCTCGATATTGCCACCCAGCACGATGTCGGTACCTCGACCAGCCATGTTGGTCGCGATCGTGACCACGCCGGGTCTGCCGGCCTGCGCCACGATGCCGGCTTCGCTTTCATGCTGCTTGGCATTCAGCAACTGGTGCGCAATCGACTGCTTTTTGAGCTCTTGAGAAAGAAATTCATTGACCTCGATTGAGGTCGTACCCACCAGTACCGGCTGACCGCGTTCGACACAGCTCTTGATGTCGTCGATCACCGCAGTCCATTTTTCGGGTGCGGTGCGGTACACCTTGTCGTTGCCGTCTTTGCGCGTCATCGGACGGTTGGTCGGCACGATGACCGTCTCGAGCCCGTAAATGGAGTGGAATTCGAACGCTTCGGTGTCGGCCGTGCCGGTCATGCCGGCGAGTTTGGCATACATCCTGAAATAATTCTGGAAGGTGATCGATGCGAGCGTCTGGTTCTCGGCCTGGATCTTGACCCCTTCCTTGGCTTCGACCGCCTGGTGCAGACCATCGGACCAGCGCCGCCCGGGCATCAAACGACCGGTGAACTCGTCGACGATGATGACCTCGCCGTTCTGCACCACATATTGCTGATCCTTGTGATAGAGCGCATGACCACGCAGCGCAGCATAGAGGTGATGCACCAGCAGGATGTTGCCCGGATCATAGAGGCTCGCCCCTTCGGGCAACAAGCCCATGCGGGTAAGGATCTGCTCGGCGTTCTCGTGACCAGCCTCGGTCAGCAATACCTGGCGCGACTTGAGGTCCAGCGTGAAATCGCCCGGCTCGGTCACCTGGTCGCCCTCGCCTTCCTGCCTTTTCAGCATGGGCGGCACCTGGTTGAGCTTGAGGTAGAGGTCAGTATGATCTTCAGCTTGGCCCGAAATGATCAGCGGCGTTCGTGCCTCGTCGATCAGGATCGAATCGACCTCATCGACGATCGCAAAATTTAGCCCGCGCTGCACCCGCTCGGTGTTTGCATACACCATGTTGTCGCGCAGGTAATCGAAGCCGAACTCGTTGTTGGTGCCATAGGTGATATCTGCGGCGTATGCGGCCTGCTTTTGATCGTGGGGCATCCGCGACAGATTCACCCCGGTGGTCATGCCGAGGAAACCGTAGATCCGCCCCATCCACTCGGCGTCACGGCTTGCAAGATAGTCGTTCACGGTGATCACGTGCACGCCCTTGCCAGTGAGCGCATTCAGATAGGCCGGAAGCGTGGCTACGAGGGTCTTGCCCTCGCCGGTGCGCATCTCGGCGATGCGGCCGTTGTGCAGGACCATGCCGCCGATCAACTGCACATCGAAGTGGCGCATGCCATGCACCCGTTTGCCGGCCTCTCGCACCACGGCGAACGCCTCGGGAATCAGGCTTTCGAGGGCTTCGCCGTTCGCGACCCGCTCCCTGAACTCCACCGTCTTGGCGCGCAGCGCTTCGTCGGAAAGGGCGGCAGTTTCAGGTTCCAGGGCGTTGATCTTGCGAACAGTCTGGGAATACTGGCGAATGAGGCGGTCGTTGCGACTACCGAATATTTTCTTGAGCAGGCCGGAGATCATGGGTTTTTACGTGTCGATTCGGCAAATGCGCGAGTTTAGCACGCCCGCAGGCCTTAGCCCGGGAACGGGTTCACATTTGCTGTGCTGCGGGGAACGCAACCTGACCACGCAGCCAGGCCCGCAAGCCGGTTGTTGTCACACCCGCGCGCGCCGCCTAACATGGCCGGATGAGATCGACACTATCATGACCAAGCCACTCCAGCGCTATCTCGGCAGCGGTGAAACCCTCGAGCGCCTGCATGAACATGCGCGGCGGCTACTGCGGCTGCAGGTGGCTTTCGAGGCCATGCTGCCGGCAGGGTTGCGCGGCGCCTGTTCGGTCGGAAACATAAAAGCCGACCTGCTCGTGCTGCTCGCGCGCAATGGGGCGATCGCGACCAAGCTCAAGCAACTCGCACCGAGCCTGCAACAACAACTCGGCGAGCAAGGCATCATCGTGAGCGCGATTCAGGTCAAGGTCCAGGTAAATCCAGGGCCCCCGCCCGCACCCGAACCTCAGTTCAGAACCATTCCACAGGCAGGCCGGTCCAGCATCGAGGCGCTTGCGGCATCGCTACCGGCGGACGCCCCGCTGCGCGCCGCTCTGGAGCGGCTCGCAGCACGCAGTCGAACGGAGTAAGGACCGGCGAATCGGGTCAGACCAGAGGCAGGAGCGCACGCTCGAGCGCAAGCAGCGCCAGGAAGACAAACAAAACTGCAATTGCGGCACGAAAGAACATCCATGCCAAGTCGCGGTAGCGCACATCACCGGTAAAGATCCATGCAATGATGGCGCCGCCGATGCCGATCAGCGCAAGGACTGCAAAGAGCCGGATGATCAGCATGACTCGGCTTCAAGCGGCTCAGCAAACTGCTTGATGACCGCTTGGGGCGTATCCGCCGACTGCTCGAAGGTGACGATCTCCCAGGCCGATTCGTCGGCAAGCAGCGCGCGCAATACTTCGTTGTTCATCGCGTGCCCGGCCTTGTGCGCCGAGTAGGCGGCGAGGAGCGGATGGCCACACAGGTAGAGGTCGCCGATCGCATCGAGCACCTTGTGCTTGGCGAATTCGTCTGCATAGCGCAGGCCGTGGCTGTTCAGCACGCGATACTCGTCCATCACGATGGCATTATCGAGGCTACCACCGAGTGCGAGACCGTTGGCGCGCATGAACTCGACGTCCTGCATGAATCCGAAGGTGCGCGCCCGCGCAACGTCCTGTTCATAGGATTGCTGGCCGAAATCAACCTTTACCCTGGTCGAAGTTCCGTCGATGGCGGGGTGATTGAACACGATCGAAAAATCGAGGGAGTAGCCGTCGTAGGGCTCGAGTTTCACCCATTTGTCACCTTCGCGAAACTCGACCGGCTTCTTGACCCGCAAGAAGCGCTTTGGCGCATCTTGCTCGACTACGCCGGCAGAGCGCAAAAGATATACGAAGGGGCTCGCGCTGCCATCGAGAATCGGAATTTCCGGCGCGTCGACCTCGACGTCGAGGTTGTCAACACCGAGCCCGGCGAGGGCCGACATCAGATGCTCGACCGTACCGACCTTGACCTCGCCCGCCTGCAGCCCTGAACACATGCGGGTATCGCAGACCGAGTAAGGATCGGCAGGCATGGAGACAACCGGATCGAGATCGACCCGGTGGAACACGATACCCGAGTCGGGGGCAGAAGGCCGCAGCACCAGCCTGACCTTGCGGCCACCATGAAGGCCGACGCCGGTCGCGGTAACGACGGATTTGAGAGTACGTTGCCTGATCATCGCTTCATCCGGAAATTGGATTCGATGTTACCACGACGACGCCCGCAGGCGAGGCTAACGCATTGATGCAGAAACCCTATCAGGCGGCTCGCAGTGGCGAGCCGCGAATGCGCCGCGAGCCGGAGGAGGTGCTCGACGGCGGCTGTGCCGCCCGACAGGTTAAGGCCGACTTAGTCAGCCTGTTTGCGCAGGAAGGCCGGAATGTCGTAGGTACCCATGCCATTGGCGCTCATCGCCTCGACCGTGGTGCGGCGGGTATTGCGCATCACCGCGGGAATGTCGAGATCGTTGCCGACAGCGCTCATCACCGGGCCGTAGGTGCCTGTACCGGCCACAACCTGCATCACAGGCTGACGCGCTGCCTTGGGCAACCCCAGCCCGGTTGCGACCACAGTGACGCGCACGCGGTCTTCCATCGACTCGTCGAACACCGTGCCGTACTTGACGAAGGCTTCCTTGGCTGCGAATGCCTGTACCGTCTTCACAGCGTCTCGCACTTCGGACATCTTCAGCGAACGACTGGCGGTAATGTTGATCAGCACGCAGCGGGCGCCGGAGAGCTCGGTGCCCTCGAGCAAGGGGCTGACAGCAGCCTGCTCAGCAGCGATCCGTGCACGATCAAGCCCGGACGCTTCAGCCGAACCCATCATCGCGCGCCCCATCTCGCCCATCGCAGTGCGCACATCCTGGAAGTCGACGTTCACCAGACCCGGTACATTGATGATCTCGGCGATGCCGCCCACCGCGCTCTTCAGCACGTTGTCGGCCGAGCGGAAACAATCCTCGAAGCCGGCATCGTCGCCAAACACTTCAAGCAACTTGTCGTTGAGCACGATGATCAGCGAATCGACATGCTTGGTGAGATCGTCGACGCCGCTTTCCGCCACGCGCAAACGATTCTCGAAGTCGAAAGGTTTCGTGACCACCGCCACGGTCAGGATGCCCATCTCCTTGGCGATTTCGGCGATGACTGGCGCCGCGCCGGTGCCAGTACCCCCGCCCATGCCGCCGGTGATGAAGCACATGTGGGCGCCCTCGAGTGCGGCCGCGAGAACGTCACGCGACTCGAGCGCGGCTGCACGCCCGGCCTCGGGCTTGGAGCCCGCGCCGAGTCCGGTGGCGCCAAGCTGCACCTTGTTCGATGCGAGGCAGCGCCGCAAGGCCTGTGCATCGGTATTGGCGACGATGAAGTCAACCCCCTGAACGCCTTCGCGAATCATGTGATCGACCGCGTTGCCGCCCGCCCCGCCGACACCAATCACCTTGATGACGGTACCGTTCTGTTCCTTCTCTACGATCTCAAACATCTAGTCATTCCTCCAAGTGCAAACCGCTTCGCCAAACCGCCTGTCACTCAACATCTAGTATTCGTCGCGCAGTCTACAACTAAATAGCCGAACGCAACAGGCAATCAAAAAAATTGATACAAATACATTGTCATGGATTCAAAAGTTGCGCTCAAACCATGATTTCATCCGTCCAAACACCTGCCACACGCTGCGGGTTTCACGTGCCATGATCCCCCGGCGGCGCTGCGCCAGCCCCTCCATCACCAGTCCCGTCGCCGCAGCGTAGTAGGGCTGGCACACCACATCGGCGAGGCTGCCCTCGTATTGCGGGGACGCAACCCTTACCGGCATGTGGAACACCGCCTCGCCCAGTTCCTCCATCCCGCGCATCACCGACGAGCCGCCGGTAAGCACGATGCCCGACGACAGCAACTCTTCGTAACCACTTCGGCGCAGCTCCGCTTGAACGAGTTCGAAGAGCTCCGACACCCTCGGCTCGATCACGTCGGCGAGTCGCTGGCGCGACAGCGAGCGTGGCGGCCGATCGCCGACACCAGGCACGTCGATCATCTCTTCCGGATCGGCCAGCGCATGCATCGCCACCCCACGGTGGATCTTGATCTCCTCGGCTTCGGACGTCGGTGTGCGCAAGGCCATCGCGATGTCGTTGGTGATCTGGTCGCCGGCAACCGGCAGCACCGCGGTGTGACGGATCGCGCCCTGGGTAAATACCGCGATGTCTGCCGTTCCACCCCCGATGTCCACCAGGCACACGCCCAAGTCCTTTTCGTCCTCGGTCAGCACCGCATAGCTCGACGCCAATGGCTGCAGGATCAGGTCCATCACCTCGAGCCCGCAGCGGCGCACGCACTTGATCACGTTCTGGGCGGCTGATACCGCCCCGGTGACGATGTGCACCTTGACCTCGAGCTTCACCCCGCTCATCCCGATCGGCTCGCGCACCCCACCCTGGCCATCAATGATGAATTCCTGGGTGAGGATATGGAGGATCTGCTGCTCGGCCGGAATCGGCATCGCGCGCGCAACCTCGATCACCCGCTCTACATCCATCGGGGTGACCTCCTTGTCCTTGATCGCGACCATGCCGTTGGAGTTGAAGCTCTTGATGTGGCTACCTGCAATGCCGGTGTACACATCGCGCACCTTGCAGTTGGCCATCAACTCGACCTCCTGGATGACGCGCGAGATCGCATCGACAGTCGCCTCGATGTTCACCACCACACCGCGCTTGAGGCCGCTCATCGGATGCGAGGCGAGCCCCACAACGTTGAGCCGGCCATCGGGCTTGGCTTCGGCGACCATGCAGGTGACCTTCGACGTGCCGATATCCAGACCTACGATCAGATCCTTGTAATCCTTGCTCATTGCTTGCCTTTTGCTTCAGGTGGCGGCGGCTCCGGAGTGAGCGCAAAGCCACCTTGATAACGAAGATCCACGACTGCGACCTGAATCCCGACCTGTTCGATGGTCTGGGGCCAGGCCCGCACAAAACGCTCCAGTCGCATGTCGACCGGCAGTTTGTCCTGCTCACGTCCGAGCACGATCACCATGCCGTCGTCGAGTTCGAGCTGCCAGGCCTCGCGCGCCGAGAGTCGCAAGCCGACCACCCGCCTGTCGATCGGCTCGAGGATGCGATTGAACTGCTGGTAGCGGTTCAGCAGATAGGGCGCAGCCCCTTGCGGCCCCGAGAATGCCGGCATGTTGGCATTGCTGGCCGCAACGAACACCTCGCCAAACACGTTGACGAGGTGGGCATCCTCACCGTCGGCGTTGGTCCAGTAGGCCACCGCCTGGTGCTCTTCGAGCCTGAGCTCCAAGGCATCGGGCCAGCGCCGGCGCACTTCGGCACGCCGCACCCATGGCAGCTTCTCGAAGGCGGCGCGCACGGTCTCGAGATCAACCAGAAAGAAGTTGCCACGAAGGGCCGTGCGCGCCGCAAACTCGATCTGTGCGGTCGTGACCTGTGCAGGCGGCGAGAGCACCGTAACTTCACGCAACGGAAACAGCGGTCGGGTCATGAACCAGAACACCAGCGCATAACCGAACGCGACCGCAGCCCCCAGCAGCAGCAGGTCCGAGATCAAGTCGAGCAATGCAGGACGATCCCAGAAACCGCCATCGCCGCGCGCACGCGTGCGGCCCTCGCCCTTCGCTGCGCGATTTCTCTCGGCGCGGGCACGGTGGTCAGCCAAGGCGCGCTCCCCTCAGAATCGCGAGGCACAACTGAGTGAAGTCGAGCCCAGCCACCCGGGCCGCCATCGGGACCAGTGAGTGACCGGTCATGCCCGGCGCGGTGTTCATCTCCAGCAGATAGGGGCGCCCGTCTGCGTCGATCATCAGATCTGCCCGGCCCCAACCCCTGCAGCCCAGCACCTGCGCACTCTTCATCACCATCGCCTGCAATTCGGCCTCACGCTCTGGCGCCAGCCCGCACGGGCACAGGTAACGGGTATCGTCGCTGAAGTATTTGTGCTGATAGTCGTAATTGCCGTCCGGCGCCTCGATCCGGATCAGCGGCAATGCCTGGCCATCGAGAAACGGCGCGGTCAGCTCTGCACCACTGATGAACGCCTCGGCAATCACCAGGCTATCGTAACGTGCCGCCAGGGCCCAGGCTTCGCGCAACTTCCCGGGCGCGCTCACCTTGGTCGCACCCATGCTCGAGCCTTCATGCACCGGCTTGACGAAGATCGGCAAGCCCAGCTCGGCCTCGATCGCAGCCCAGTCGCTGTCGGCATCGAGAATCGCATAGCGCGGCGTCGGCAGGCCGTTGGCCGCCCAGACCATCTTGGTGCGCCACTTGTCCATCGACAGCGCAGACGCCATCACGCCGCTGCCGGTGTAGGGAATGCCAAGCACCTCGAGCAAGCCCTGGATCGTTCCATCTTCGCCACCGCGACCATGAAGCACGATGAACGCACGCGCAAAGCCCTCGTCGCGCAGCAAGACCGGGTTGCGCTCGGCCGGGTCAAACGCGTGCGCATCGACGCCTGCTGCCTGCAGCGCCGCCAGTACTGCCTGCCCCGACATCAGTGAAACTTCGCGCTCGGCTGAAGACCCGCCCATCAGGACGGCGACCTTGCCGAATGAATCATGCTCCACGCTCACAACGTCTCCTCGGCACTGGCCAGTTTTCCGGGAACGGCGCCTATCGAACCCGCCCCCATGGTGATCACCACATCGCCGTCCTGAACGGCATTCATGACTTCAGCCGGCAATTCGGCGATCTGCTCGACGAACAGCGGCTCGACCTTGCCGGCAAGACGCACCGCACGCGCAAGCGAGCGTCCATCGGCCGCGACCACCGGCGGCTCACCTGCGGCATAGACTTCACACAGCAGCAAGGCGTCGACGGTCGACAAGACCCGCACGAAGTCTTCGAAACAATCGCGGGTTCGCGAATAGCGATGCGGCTGAAAGGCAAGCACCAGCCGCCGCCCAGGAAATGCGCCACGGGCCGCAGCGAGCGTCGCGGCCATCTCGACCGGATGGTGACCATAGTCATCCACCAGCGTGAAGTTGCCGCGTGCACTGCCGTCTGCGGCAAGGATCGGGATGTCGCCGTAGCGCTGGAAGCGCCGCCCCACCCCGCGGAACTCAGCCAGCGCCTTGATGATCGACGCGTCCGCTACCTGCACCTCGGTCGCCACGGCTATTGCCGCGAGCGCATTGAGCACGTTGTGTATGCCCGGCAGGTTGAGCTGAATCGGTAGCCGCGTCGTGGTGCCATTGACCCGCACCGCATCGAAATACATGCGCCCGTCCACCGCGCGGATGTTCTCGGCACGGATGTTGGCACTCGCCGACAGGCCGTAGCGGACGATCTGCTTCGATACCATAGGAATGATCGAACGCACATGCGGGTCGTCTTCACACAACACCGCCACCCCGTAGAACGGCAGATGCTGCAGAAAATCAACGAAGGCCTGCTTGAGCCGGGCAAAGTCGTGGCCGTAGGTATCCATGTGATCGGCGTCGATGTTGGTCACCACCGAGATCACCGGATTGAGCAAAAGAAACGACGCATCCGACTCGTCGGCCTCAGCCACCAGAAAGTCACCCTTGCCGAGCCGCGCATTCGCCCCGGCTGCGGTGAGCTTGCCACCGATCACGAAGGTCGGATCCATGCCCCCCTCGGCGAGAATGCTCGCAACCAGCGAGGTGGTCGTGGTCTTGCCGTGGGTG
>JAEUNS010000258.1 GCA_016790005.1 Zoogloeaceae bacterium | reverse complement strand
TCCAACGGTTTCGGTGAGCACTCCCCGGGTGGCTATTCGATGTTTGCCGCGCTGATCGCCGAAGTGGTCATGACGATGATGTTCCTGATCGTCATCCTCGGTGCAACCGACAAGCGCGCACCCCAGGGTTTCGCCCCGATCGCAATCGGACTGTGCCTGACCCTGATCCACCTTATCAGCATTCCGGTGACCAACACCTCGGTCAATCCGGCGCGCAGCACCGGCGTGGCATTGTATGTGGGCGACTGGGCGGTATCGCAGTTGTGGCTGTTCTGGGTGGCCCCAATCGTCGGCGCGGCTCTCGGCGCCCTCGTCTATCGCGTGATCGGCGAAAGCAAGAACTGATTCAGAGACCATCCGCAACCGGCCTCAGGGCCGGTTCGGAAACCCGAACTTCAGTTTCCCAAAGCGGGCTGTACCAAACAAAGCGGCACCCGAAGGTGCCGCGGTCCAGCTAAGGACTTTCAGTATTTCCGGTTTAGGCCCTCTGCTCAGTGCGCACTTGCCGTCGCTGCGCCGATGCCGGTCTGCGAACGTACGTATTGATCCTCGAAGCCGGCCTTGTCGATCTTCGACCGGGCACTGCTGTCGGTCACCGAGAAGAACCAGGTAAAGAAGAACGCGAGCGGC
This sequence comes from Zoogloeaceae bacterium, assembly GCA_016790005.1. Classification (GTDB taxonomy): domain Bacteria; phylum Pseudomonadota; class Gammaproteobacteria; order Burkholderiales; family Rhodocyclaceae; genus UBA2357. The sequence continues at coordinate 1,463 of JAEUNS010000258.1, read as the reverse complement.
ATCGAGAACAAAGCGGGTTGCTCATACGGGAAGATCGCCTTCGCATTGCCAAGCACGACCACCCAGACCGCGTTCGAGAGCACCACGAACGTAACCGCGGACACCAGACCGACCAGACCACCCAACAGCGCACCGCGTGTCGTCAGCCCCTTCCAGTACATGGACAGGATCAGCACAGGGAAGTTGGTCGAGGCTGCGATCCCGAAGGTGAGGCCGACCAGGAACGCCACGTTCTGCTTTTCGAACAGAATCCCGAGCAGCACCGCCACCACGCCGAGTGCGACAGTGGCCATGCGCGTGACGCGCATTTCCTCGACGTCCGTCGCGCTGCCCTTGCGAATGACTCGCGCATAGATATCGTGCGCGATCGCAGAGGCACCCGCCAGCGCAAGGCCCGACACCACCGCCAGAATGGTTGCGAACGCCACTGCCGACATGAAGCCCAGGAACAGGTTGCCGCCGACGGCCTTGGAAAGATGCATCACCGGCATGTTGCCGCCACCTAGAAGCTTGCCGGCAAGATTGCCGCCCTCGTAATACTCGGGATTGGTTCCGACGATCACGATCGCGGCCAGCCCCAGCGTGCACACCACCAGGAAGAAGTATCCGATGCAGCCGCTCGCCACGAACACGCTCTTGCGAGCTTCCTTGGCGTTGGGCACGGTAAAGAAACGCATCATGATGTGGGGCAATCCGGCCGTGCCGAATACCAGGCCCAGCGACAACGAGACCGCGGTCACGGGATCGGCCATCAACGAACCCGGGCCCATGATGCCGATTCCGTTCGCATGCACCTCAACCGCCTTCTGCGCCAGCGTCTCGAGACTGAAACCGAACTGGCTCATCGACATGATCAGCAGCACGGTGCCACCGAAGAGCATCAGGCAGGCCTTGATGATCTGCACCCAGGTCGTCGCGATCATGCCGCCGAAGGTCACGTAGATCACCATCAGCACCCCGACGACGACGACCGCAGTCGAATAATCGAGCCCGAACAACAACTTGATGAGCTGCCCGGCACCGACCATCTGGACGATCAGGTAGAAGCACACCACCGTCAAGGAGCCAAATGCGGCAAAGGTTCGAATCGTGCTCTGGTCGAGCCGGTACGAAGCGATGTCCGCGAACGTGAACTTGCCCAGATTGCGCAAACGTTCAGCCATCAGGAACAGGATTACCGGCCAGCCGACGAAGAAGCCGATGGCGTAGATGAACCCGTCCAGGCCCTTGGCGAAGGTCATCGCAGACAGACCCAGCAGCGTCGCGGCCGACATGTAATCACCCGCAATCGCGAGGCCGTTCTGGAAACCGGTGATCCCGCCGCCAGCAGTGTAGAAATCGGACGTGGACTTGGTCCGGCTTGCGGCCCAGTACGTGATGCCCATCGTGGCGACGACGAACACCAGGAACATCGCGATTGCGGTCAGGTTGACGGGCTGTTTCTGTGCCACTCCAACGGCATC
>JAEUNS010000454.1 GCA_016790005.1 Zoogloeaceae bacterium | reverse complement strand
AACCATCCGGATGACCTGCGTACGCTCGATCGTAGAGATCTGATAACACTCGCAGATGAACTGCGCGCATTTCTCATCGAATCGGTCTCGCGCTCGGGCGGACATCTTTCTTCCAACCTTGGCACCGTCGAACTGAGCATTGCGCTGCACCACGTGTTCAATACGCCGGAAGATCGAATCGTCTGGGATGTAGGCCACCAAACCTATGGTCACAAGGTGCTGACCGGCCGACGCTCGCAGATGGCGAGCTTGCGCCACTTCGGCGGAATTTCCGGCTTTCCTCGCCGACTTGAGAGCGAATTTGACACCTTTGGCACCGCGCACTCGTCGACCTCGATCTCCGCGGCGCTCGGCATGGCCGTCGCCGCACGCGACAAGGGCGAGGACCGCTGTGCGATTGCCGTAATCGGCGACGGCGCAATGTCGGCCGGCATGGCCTTCGAAGCACTCAACAATGCAGGGGATACGCACGGCATCAAGTTGCTGGTAATTCTGAACGACAATGAAATGTCGATCTCCCCGCCGGTTGGCGCCCTCACTAAGATTCTTGCGCGCATGCTTTCAGGCTCGACCTTCAACGCCGCACGCCGTGCCGGCAAGAACGTACTCGGGATCGCCCCGCCCATGCTCGACTTCGCCCGCAAGGTCGAAGAGCATGTAAAGGGACTGATCAGCCCTGGAACCCTGTTTGAGGAGTTCGGTTTTCACTACTACGGACCGATAGACGGCCACGATCTCGACGCCTTGATCCCGACCCTCCAGAACCTGAAGCGGCTTAATGGCCCGCAATTCCTGCACGTTGTGACCCGCAAGGGGCAGGGCTACAAACTTGCCGAGGCCGATCCGATCCTGTATCACGGCGTGTCCAAGTTCGACCACAACTCCGGAATTCAGGCAACGAAGACCCCGGCAAAGCTCACCTACACTCAGGTTTTCGGCGACTGGCTTTGCGACATCGCGGCAGTTGATCAACGCGTGATCGGCATAACCCCGGCAATGCGCGAAGGCTCTGGAATGGTTCGCTTTGCCGAGGTTTTTCCAAGTCGTTACCACGACGTCGGGATTGCTGAACAACACGCACTCACCTTTGCAGCCGGCTTGGCCTGTGAAGGCATGAAACCTGTCGTTGCGATCTATTCGACCTTTCTCCAGCGTGCCTACGACCAACTGATCCACGACATTGCACTGCAGAATTTGCCCGTAGTCTTTGCCATCGACCGAGCGGGATTGGTCGGAGCCGACGGCGCCACCCATCATGGCGCCTTCGACATCTCGTTCCTCGCCTGCATCCCCAATCTGGTGATCATGTGCCCATCAAACGAGAACGAATGCCGGCAAATGCTCTATACCGCCTATCTTCACGATGGACCTGCAGCGGTGCGTTACCCGCGCGGCAGCGGACCGACGGTCAAGCCCGAGGCAGAGATGTCGGCCCTGCCAATCGGCAAGGCATCGGTCGAACGCACCGGCAAGTCAGTCGCAATCCTCGCGTTCGGGGGGCTTCTGGCAAACGCTCTGGAGGCCGCGAATGAGCTTGACGCCACCGTAGTCAACATGCGCTTTGCCAAACCGCTCGACACCGAAGTCATCTTGCAGCTTGCAGGCACCCACGACCTTCTGGTCACACTCGAAGAAAATGCCGTAATCGGCGGCGCTGGCTCCGAGGTTTCGCGGGTGATCGAAGGCCTTGCAAGGCGCCCGCAGCTGCTGAGACTCGGACTGCCGGATGCCTTCATCGACCATGGCGACCAGGCGCAACTGCTTGCGACCGTCGGCCTGGACAAGGCGGGCATCCTTGCATTGATCAATGCACATACCGCAGTCAATAGTTGAGTATTTTTGTCGGCTTTGCTAGGATCCAGAAAATTATTCTGGAAAGACCATGAGCAACGCTTTGATCCCAGATGTCCAGAACACCGCTGACGCCCGCCGCATTGCGATCGACAAGGTGGGCATCAAGGCGATCCGCCACCCGATCAAGGTGATCGACAAGAACGGCGGTCTACAGCACACCGTAGCGGTGTTCAACATGTATGTTGGCCTTCCGCACAACTTCAAGGGGACGCATATGTCCCGCTTTGTCGAGATCCTGAACAGCAACGAACGCGAACTATCGGTGGAGTCTTTTGAGCCGATGTTGCGGGAAATGGTCGCGCGCCTGGAAGCCGAAACAGGGCACGTCGAAATGACCTTTCCCTATTTCGTTAACAAAGCCGCACCCGTTTCGGGAGTGAAGAGTCTCATCGACTATGAAGTCACCTTCATTGGCGAGATCCATTCGAAAGGTAGCTACCAGTTCACCATGCGGATTGTGGTCCCGGTCACAAGTCTTTGCCCATGCTCGAAAAAAATCTCTGACTATGGCGCGCACAACCAGCGTTCGCACGTCACCGTAACCGCAGTCCTGAATGATCACATGTGGATCGAAGACGTCGTTACGCTGGTTGAGCAGCAAGCCTCATGCGAACTGTTCGGGCTTTTGAAGCGACCCGACGAGAAATACGTCACCGAGCGCGCCTACGATAATCCCAAGTTCGTCGAGGACATGGTTCGCGACGTCGCTGGCAAACTGAACGCCGAAGAGCGCATCAGCGCCTACTGCGTCGAGTCTGAAAACTTCGAATCCATTCACAATCACTCGGCCTATGCGCTGATTGAGCTGGACAAACGCGCGAACAACTGAACCCGGTCGCTTGTTACGACCGGGTCAGCCTCTCAACGTCTGAGTATCAATTGATTTGAACTGCAGTTCTGATCACTTTCTTGCCGGTATCAGAATCTCGGCCTGTCCATCCAAAACCACTTTACCTGCGACCGTACATACCGTCTCGAACAGTGCCCTGCGCTTTTCCGGGAACAACTCCTTCACCGTCACCCGCGCAACCACCGTATCGCCGATCTTGACCGGGGCCTTGAACTTCAGCGACTGCGAAAGGTAGATACAACCAGCACCCGGGAGCTTGGTCCCGAAAACCGTTGAAATGTAGCTCGCCGAGAGCATTCCGTGCGCGATTCGACCGCCGAACATCGAGGCGGCGCCGAATTCACCATCGAGGTGAACCGGATTCGTATCGCCGGACACACCTGCAAACAGCAGTATATCGGCCTCTGAAACCGTCCTGGCGACGGCAGCAGTCATGCCCACGGTCAGGTCTTCAAACTGGTAACCATAAAACTCACTGAAATTACGATCCATGCGATTCTCCGTTGTGCATTCAAAGCCTGGCGCATCACAACCCGCCTCTACTCGCAGAGAGGGGAGCATACGAGCCCGCACCACCTAGCGGCAGTGCACCATTTATATCATGGCACCCGCATCGGTGGTGTGCCACACGCATTCAAGCCACCTGTATCGCGGACCCCAGACGCAAAAAAGCCGCTCGGAGTATTGACTCTGAGCGGCTTTTTTCTGGATAGTTAGTCTGACGATGACCTACTTTCCCACACGCGAGGTGCAGTATCATCGGCGCGGTCTTGTTTCACGGTCCTGTTCGGGATGGGAAGGTGTGGTGCCAAGACGCTATGGTCGTCAGACTTTGAGGGGTAACGAGTTGGATAGCAAGTGTGGGTGTTTGGTGTTGTGACTGATTTTAGACGATTGGTGCTGGGTGTTTAACAGTGTTATAGGATCAAGCCTCACGGGCAATTAGTATCGGTTAGCTTAACGCATTACTACGCTTCCACACCCGACCTATCAACGTTGTGGTCTTCAACGACCCTTCAGGGGGCTCGAGGCCCCGGGGAAGTCTCATCTTGAG